>DATAJH010000191.1:0-30039 GCA_036262215.1 Steroidobacteraceae bacterium | reverse complement strand
CACACACGCAACGCCTGCAGCGGCGCCACCAGCGAAGGCTGCACGATCTTCTTGTAGTCGGCATAGCTGTAGCCGCTCGAAATCACCGTGACGATCGCGGATGCAATCAGGAAACCGAGCACGAATTTCGGAAACCGGCGCCAGATCTCGCCCGGGTTCGCCTTCGACTGGATGCCGGTCGACTGCCAGCGCGTGGTGGCGACGATCGACAGCACGAACGCCCACACGCCGATCCACACGTCGCGGCCGATGACTTTCATCAGCGTGAATGCGTTGACGGCCGCCTCGGGCGTGCCGCTGATACCCGCGATATGGCCCGCGTAGCCGCCGTAGGCCTGTGCCGCGGCCAGGCCGGCCGCATCGGCGAATTCGGAGGTTCCGATCCAGGCCCCCGCCACACCGGTCGGCAGCTGCAGCCCGCGGGCCAGCAGCGGCAGGATGAAGATCGCGAGGATGGCCCAGAAGATCACCAGCGAAATCGCGATCGATGCATGCTCTTTGCGGGCGCCGACTGCGCCGGCGGTGGCAATCGCGCCCGATACACCGCACACCGCGCCGCCGGTGCCCAGCGTCGCCGCCAGCCGCCGATCCAGTCCCAGGCGTGTGGCGGTAAAGTAGATGACGCCGAAGGTCACCAGCGACACGATCGCCGCCTGCACGATGGCGACCGGCCCGGCCCAGGCGATCAGGGTCAGCGGCAGGCTGGCGCCCAGCAGTACGATGCCGGTCTTAATGTAGAGCTCAACGCGCAGCCCGGCGTCAGCCCACTGCGGTACACCGATGGTGTTGGCAACCAGCAGGCCGAGCACCAGCGCGACCAGCGGCGGCTCGAGATTGTAGCGCGCCGCCTGGTCCCATTGACCCAGCAGGTACAGCCCGAGCGACACCACAAATACCAGCGCAAACGCTGGCAGAAAGCGCGACAGTCTGTAACCTAAAGCACTGACGCCGATTCCGAACAGCGTCGCCCAGAGCGCGAACAGCGCCAGGTACTGCGCGGCATGATCGCGCACCTGGGTCACGGCCTCGGGCCAGGCCTTCCATTTTTGCGGCGCAACGGCCAGCCACTTGAGGCTGCTGCCGCTCGCCACCAGTCCGGCCGCGACCACAACCAGGCCGAGCCCGATCCAGATCGCCCACCAGTCATCCTTTCTGATGAATTCAGCCCAGGCCGATTCGCGCTTTGGCGCGTGGACCTGGCTGTGTGCAATCTCTGTCATAGGAGCTCCGCTGGTCGTTATGCGTGTTTCCGCCCTGGGCGGTGCTGCAGCTGCCGCTGCAGGGCAACCACGATAGACACCCCGCCAGTGACGGTCCAATAGCGATTTGCCATGACGACTTTTTGTTTCGCTATGTAGCCGCCCAATAAGCGCCGGGGCCGTCCGCCTGGGCAACCGGGGTCGGCCGGTCGGCCCAGGTCGCCGCTTACAGCTTGCGGCCTGCAGTTTGCCGTTGGGGGTTCTAGGCGGCCGCCGACTGCCAGTGACGACGCGCGGGCGCCCGGGCGCGCGGTGAGCAGCGGCGGAATGCGTCGATCGACGCCAGCAGATCGAGCGGAGACACGCTGCTGCGCCCGGCACTGTACTTCAGCACGCCGCGCTGCGTCAGCGACTCATCGATGATCAGTACGAAGCGCGGCGGCAGGCTCAGGATGTTCTCGCGCAACGTGCGTGCCGGCAGATCAATCACGCTGTCGCCGCCGGCGACAGCCTCCAGCCGCAGCAGCCGATGATCGCCGATCAGCTCCCCGGCCCAACTGCAGTCGACGCCGCCGGCGGATTGCGTGCAGGCGACCGGGCGTACGCCGCGCGCGCGGAACTCATCGCGCAATATCTGCAGCCAGCGATCGCGTTCCAGTCCCTGATCCTGAAAGTCCGCCGGGTGCGAAAACAGCAGCGCCCAGTCGCCGTCGAGCCAGTCGCGCAGCAGTGGAGCTGAACCATCGACCTCGCCGAGACATAAAGTCGCCATCACCGCTCTCCTTCGAATTCAACGCTCTTGTGTTGCGGTCGATTCTAGGAGCACGCGTCATGACAATGCAGTCGCCGCCGAGTGACATTCAAGTTACAAACTCTCGAAAATCGCAGTGGCGCTCGAGGTCGCCGTTATTTCGCCATCCGCGCGCCAACCAACGCCACCGCCGCCGCGCCGATGAACAGGCATGTCGAAATAATCAGCGATAGGTGAACACCGGTCATGAACGCGGCCTTGTGCGCCAGCAGCGATCCGAACAGCGCCACCCCGACCACGCTTCCGGTCTGTCTGGTGGAGTTGAGAACGCCAGCCGCGATTCCCGAACGCGATTTCTCGACGCTGCCCAGCAGCGTCGAGGTGAGCGGTGGAACCAATAATCCCAGACCCGCTCCCATCGCAACCAACTGTGCGCAAATCTCCCGAAAGCTGGTACCCGGCTGCACACCCACCAGAGCAATGCAGCCCGCGGCTGCGATCCCCGCACCGGCCGCAATCGTCATGAGCGCACCGAGGCGCTCAGCGGCGCGAGCAGCAAACAGGTTGACCACCAGCACCGCCGCCATCATCGGCAGAAAATCCAGGCCCGTCGCCAGTGCGGATAGGCCGTTGATCTGCTGAAAATACAGGCTGAGCACAAAGATCAGGCCGTAGAAGGCCACATTCACCAGCAGGCCCACCAGCGAGGTCAATGAGAACAACCGATGTTCGAACAGCGACAGTGGCAGCATGGGCTGACTCGTGCGTCGCTCCTGGACGACGAACAGCGCAGCCAGGACGACGGACGCCACAAAACCCATCAGCACCCACGGATTGGTCCAGCCTCGAGCGCCCCCCTCTATGATCGCGCCTGCCAGGCACCCAAGGGCGCCGATCGCCGTGGCTTGCCCCGTCAGGTCAAGCTCGCGCTGCGGCGAGCGGGCGGTCTCGCTGGCGTAACGCCAGGTCAGCCACAGACCAGCCAGTCCGATCGGCAGATTGACGAGAAATATGCTGCGCCACCCGACCAGGGCGATGAGGCCGCCGCCGGCAAGTGGGCCGGCGGTGAGGGCGAGGCTGGCACCGGCCGCCCAGATTCCGATGGCCCGGCCGCGTTGTTTCTCATCGGGATACGCATGGTTGAGCAGCGCCAATGAATTTGGAACCAGAATGGCAGCTCCCGTCCCTTGAAGCGCTCGCGACGCAATCAGCACCGCGGAGCTGGGCGCCAACGCGCAGGCGACGGAAGCCAGCGTAAAGAGTGCGAATCCTGCCATGAAGATCTTCTTTGCGCCGACGCGATCGCCGAGCGCACCCGCGGTGAGAATCAAAGCCGCAAAAGCGATCGTGTAGGCGCTGACCACCCACTGCAGCTCCGACACGCCGCCACCCAGCGAGCGCCCGATACTGCTCAGGGCCGTGTTCACGATGGTCACGTCGAGTTGAACGACGCCAAAACCCAGACTCATCGCGGCCAGCGTCAACGAGGTCGCGAATGAAGGGCGGTTATCGGTCACGATCGCTCAGGCGATCGAACACCGCCTGCATCGCATCGATACGCGCCAGATACCCGTGCACCTCGTGATCCCCGCACCGCTGGCCGGCGCTGAGCTGAAAACCGCGCCGTGCATATTCATCGCCGGCGCCGGCGCCGCACAGGTGAATCACCGCCGCCAGCTGCTGCTTGTGTTGCAGCGGCGCGAACACCATCCGGTGGCGCTCGAGGATGATCGCCACACTGTGGTCGAGGTAGGCCGATGTCAGTTCGACCGCGTAGCCGGGCAGCACGCGGGCATACAGGCTGTTGAACCAGCAGGAGTGCCAGTCATTCCACGGCCCGTCCGCAACCACCACGTGCTGTCGGATGCACAGGCGTCGCGCTTCGGCAAAATTTCCGTCGGTGATCTGATACATCCCGACCGCGCTCGACGCCGGCCGATACACCTCGAACGGCTGCGTCGTGGTCCACGACCAGCGCCAGTAGGTACGCGCCACCGGATTACCGGAACCTTCCACCTGCGCAATCGCGGCCAGCAGCGCCGGCGTCATCACGCGCGTGGAGTACTTGCTGAAGATCGTCGCGTATTGCTGCCAGGTTTCAGACGGCGTCTTATAGAGTGTGCCGCTGACCGGAAAGAACAGCTCGGTCGGCTTGCGGATCACCTGATAGATCCAGTTGATGGCGAGCGCCAGCGTCAGCACGACCGCCACACTGATGATGACCTGCATCACCGCCGGCGCGCGCCGGAAAGCGCGCCACCAGCGTCGTCGCAGGCGAGCGCGTGGCCAAAGGCGCGATAGCCGCAAACCACGCATGCGCCTCGCTAGCGGCTTGCGTGGTGTGCTTCGGGCGGCGACGCG
The DNA here is from genome assembly GCA_036262215.1 of Steroidobacteraceae bacterium. Lineage (GTDB taxonomy): Bacteria > Pseudomonadota > Gammaproteobacteria > Steroidobacterales > Steroidobacteraceae > FEN-1191. Next base: position 25,728 of record DATAJH010000191.1, on the reverse strand, counting down.
GCGCGGCCCGATCATCCTCCGCCGGCAATTCGTCGTATCTGGCCGGCTGGCCCGTTCCTACCTATGGCGTTGATTCGCCTTCCTCGTCTTCCTCGTCCGCCAGCGGCGGCGGATTTTCCAGCGCGCCGGTGCGATCCTGCGGATTCACGAACGGATTGAGCTCCGGCTCGCGATCTATCCTCGGCCGCCAGGGTTTTTCTTCATGCTTGGGCTTCTCTGCCATGCTGCGCTCCTATGCCACCGTTGTGATCCGGCGTCGCCGCTGCAGGATACTCCACGTGAACGCGTTGTCACACCCACGATCGCTGCCCGTCACGCACGGCAGGTAGCGGCGCCGTCGCCGGCGAACATCGGATCATCGCTCATCGCTTCCCGTGACTGCGATGAACCCGGGGGAACCATTATGAATGACACGAAGCAGCAACGGCTGGCTGGAGGATGGCTTGCTGACCGTCGCAAGATCCGCAACGTCGTCCAGGCGCTTGGTTCCGGCGTGGGTGACGAGATCGCCGACTTTCAAGCCGGCCAGCGCTCCTGCGCCGTTAGGGCGCAGCTGCGTCACGATCAGGCCGCCGACTTCGTCCGGCGCCTTGAGGGCCTTGCGAATCTCGGTCGTCGCCCTGGCCACGCCCAGCTCAAGATTCGGCACCCAGGTATCCGCCCCGCCAGACTGCAGCGCAGTATCGGGTGGATCGGGCAATTGACCGATCGTCACCGCAATGGGCAGCTCGCTTCCCTCGCGCATCACCGACACGTTCACCGTGCTGCCGGGTGCCAGGCGCACGACGGTCTTCCCCAGAGTTGCAAAAGTTACCGCACTGGAACCGATGCTCAGCAGCACATCCCCGACCACAAGCTCCCCCGCTGTCGGTCCGGTCGGGTCCACGGACGTGATCAGCGCGCCGGCAGGAGAATCACGCCCCAGCAGAACTCGTGCCAGCCCCGGTGTCATCGCCTGCACTTCAATTCCGAGGTAACCCCGGTTCACCTTGCCGTGTGACTGGAGCTCGGCGACCACGGACGTGACGGTTTCCGCCGGAATTGCGAATCCAAGACCGACCGAACCCCCGCTTGGCGTGAGTATCGCCGTGGTGACACCCACCACCGCTCCATCCGTGGAAAGCAGCGGGCCTCCCGAATTACCAAGATTGATCGCCGCATCGGTCTGCAGGAAATCGATGTATGGATCCTCTTCGAGCACGCGACCGCGCGCGGACAGAATGCCGGCAGTGACCGATTGACCCAGGCCGAACGGATTGCCGATGGCTACCACGGGATCTCCCACGGAAACCTTGCCGGAGGATTCCAGGCGCAGTGCAGGCAGGCGACCTGCGCTCACTCGCAGCAACGCAATATCGGTCGTCGCATCGACGCCAATGACCTGGGCCGGGACTTCGCGACCGTCTGCCAGCTTTACCCGCACCGATCTGGCTCCCACCACCACGTGGCGATTGGTCACGATCAGTCCCTCGGCACCGATGATGAATCCTGAGCCCAGGGCAGATCCGGTGGTGCCGGGCACCGGATTGCCGCCGCCGGGCCCTGAGAGCATGCGGCGCACGAACGCGCGTGCATCGTTATTTGCGGTGTCGCCAGTCGCCCGCTCTACGGCGCGTAACCCGGCGTCCTGCGCCTGCTCTTCCACCAGAACGGTGACGACGCTCGGCGCCACCTGTCTGACCAGCGCCGCGTAGCCGCCGTTCGCGGCATCAGCCAAAGGTTGCAGCAACAGCAACGCCGCCGCGGCCAGAGCCGGGCTCGTGACTCGATTTGATAACATTCTCATTCGCCTTTCAGACTTACCTCGGGGAAGTACAGCCCCAGCAAGCGCCGGTGCCACCACAGGCCGCTGGTTTTCTCCTCACGGCTGGAATAGCGGTAGTCGTAGAACTGCGCGCGCACATAGCGCGGCGGGCGGTCCGGGAAGGGATTTTTTTCCATCAGCGCCATCACCGCGGGTTCATTGTCCAGTACCGCCTTGAGGAAGCCTGAAAACCATCGCAGGCGCCGCGGGTCCTCGAGCGCGGCGAACCACATCTGCCAGTCCAGGCGCGGCTGGTGCGGGATGTTCCAGCGTGGCCGGCGCGTGACGTCGCCGGGCTTGTAGCGGAATTCATATTCGCGCCAGTCGGCGCCGTCGGACGAGCCCTCAATGACGATTTCGTCGCGCTGCGTGGTCATCACGGCGAACAGACCGTATCCGCTGACGATGTGCAGCGGCTCGAAAACGCGATCGATGGTCTGCGCCACGGCGGGCGGGCTGCCGCCGAAACGCAGGTCCATCTGCACCAGACTGCACAACACGATCAGCACTGCCAGTGCGCCGACGATGAGGCTGATCGGCCCTGGTGGCGATGTCTGTTGCGCCCCTGTCGGCAGCTTCCCAGTCAGGCGCCGCGGCAAAATCTTCTGCAGCGCCGCGTCGTCGAACAGCAGCAGGCACAGCAGCATGGTCTGGAGATTGAACCAGTTGTAGTTGCCGGTGATCAGGATGCAGCTCTGCAGCAGCAGCATGCCGCAGGCGGCGATGAAGCGCAGCCGGCGCGGACAGAAGATCAGGAACGGCAGTCCCAGCTCCACGACAAATGTGCCAACGGTAAGGAATTTCAGGGTGCGCAGCGACAGGTGCGCGGCGTACCAGGCCAGCGGCGTCGGCAGCGGCTGCGTCACGAAATGATAGGACAGCGCCGACAGGTTCCACCAGTTGGGATCGCCGCTCAGCAGCTTGACCATGCCGGACATGAACATGAAGCGGAACAGCAGCCAGCGTAGCAGCCATAATCCGGGCGTCCTGGCGAAGCTCATCAACAGCGCGAGAAATCCGGCCTCCAGCAGGAACGTGTCCCACTGGTAGGTCATGAAGTCCTGTCCGCCGTAGAGCAGCGACAGATACAGCAGGTACAGCAGCAACAGGCACAGGCGCGGCAGCAGATTGAACACCAGCAACAGCGACAGCCCGGCTCCGAGCCAGCACACCGCCTCGATGACGGCATCGCTGGCATTCCACCAGAACAGCATCGGCATCCAGTAGAAACGCACCGGGCCGACGCGGGCGCCGACGTCATCGACCAGTGCCGCCAGCGGCAGGATGCCATGGCTGCCTATCAGGCCCAGTGCCTGCACGCCGAAGGAGACGAAGGCCGCCAGGTAGATCAGCCCAAACAGGCGCAGGAACAGGAATGCGACCAGATCGTGTCGCGGTGGTTGGTGCTCCCTGCCCCACAGAGACACACTGATGCGATAGAACGCCGGGCGGTGCGCGGCGGTGAAGGCGTAAGCGCGTTCCGCGATGGCTGCAAAGCCGGGAAGCCTCCGGTAGAGCGCGAGCCAGAACGCCTTGCCGCGCGCGTGGCTCAGCGTCAGGAAGCTGGCCTCGGCCGCGCTCGCATGCTGCCCATCGGGCGCGATGTATTGCACCGCCCGCTGAAAGTCGGCCACTGGGATCTCGGGATATTGCGCCGCGACCTCCTGATATGGCCGATAGCTGACGCGCTCGCCGGTGAGCAGGTTCCAGTAGCGCGCCCAGTAGCCGCAGAAGCCGCATTCCCCGTCGTACACCAGCAGCGGCCGCGCCTGGTGCATGGCTACACCTGGCGCACGATCGCGCCGGGCGGCTTTGGCTCGATCCATAGTGCGCGCGCACGCGCGCATAGGTCGCCGTCATAGTCGAACAGCGCGGTGCCGACTTCGTGCTTGCGGCCGCTGACGGCAATCCTCCAGCCCAGCACGATGCACGGTTCATCGATATGCACGCAGCGGTCGACATGCGCGCTGAATTCCCCGAGCAGCATCGGCACACCGTCGCTGCGGGCGGCGAAGTAGCCCGGGCAATCCAGTGCCGCACTCATGAACTCCGGCCGTACCTTGCCATTGCCCGCTGACAGCGACTCGTCGGGCACCCAGGTCGCGGCCACCTGATCGTGGCCGCCAAGCCCACCGGCGAAGATCCGCAGCCCGTCGCCGCGCCCGCGATCGGTGCCGCAGACGAAGCAGCCCGGAAAGGCATGACGGCCGAAGCCGATGAAATGGAGTGAGGCATCGAGCGCCCGCAGATAATCCGGCGGCTGGGGCACCGCGAGCTCGAATGCGGTGGGCTGCGCCCGCGCCAGGATCTCGTTTTCGCACACCAGCGTAAGTCCGCCGGCGTCGTCGCTGCACACTTCGAGCGAGCGCTGCAGCGGAATCGGCCGTTCGATCCGCACCCGCACCGGATCCTGGGAAAACTGCGCCAGCAGGCCGGCGAAATAGCCGCCGTTGGCACATCCGGGTGGACCGCAGAATCGCTCGTTGACCGTGAGACTGGGCACCGCGCGACCTCCGACGCTTCAGGCGCTCAACGGCGTGCCGGCCGCAGCGTCGCCAGATAGTGCTGCGGTGATTCTCCGCGCTCCAGCACTTCCACCAGCGCCGAACCGACGATGACTCCGTCCACCATGCCACGCAGCGCCTCGACCTGCTCGCGTGCGCGGATGCCGAAGCCGGCGCACACCGGTACCGTCGCCGCGGCGCGCACCCGTTCCAGATAATCGGCGATGTCCTTCGGTGCCGCGACGCCCTGACCGGTGGTGCCGGTCATGGTAACAGCGTAAACGAATCCCTGGCTCGCCCCGGCCACCCTGGCCAGCCGCTCCGGCGGCGTCACCGGCGTGACCATCTGCACCAGCGCCAGCCCGTGCGGCGCCAGTGCCGCGCGCAGTTCCTCACTCTCATCGAATGGCAGATCCGGCACGATGAAGCCGCAGACACCGACCCGCATGGCGCGCTCGGCCAGCGCGGACAGCCCGTAGGACAGCAGCGGATTCATATAGCTCATCAGCAGCAGCGGCGTCGCCAGCGGCGCCAGCGACTCAAGCTCGTCCAGTATCCAGCCGAGCGTCACCCCGGCGCGCAGCGCCTGCTCGCTCGAGCGCTGGACGGTGACGCCGTCGGCCATCGGGTCGGAGAACGGCACCCCGATCTCGACCACATCGGCTTCGCTGGCCACCGCCGTCAGGTGTTCGCGGAATCTCTCGCGGCTCGGATAGCCCGCGGTCAGGAATGCCACCAGCGCCGGCTGACCGTGTTTGGCCGCGGCGCGCAATGCCGACACGATGCGCTCGCGCGGCGCGGCAGCGAGCGCTGGCTGCGTTGCGGTCATGGCCGAGCTGCCTCGACCGGCGACAGCAGCGTCTGGGTCAGTGTCAGCATGTCCTTATCGCCGCGCCCCGACAGCCCGATCAGAATGCGCGCGCCGGGATGTGCGGCGGCCCAGCGGCGAGCGCCGGCCAGCGCGTGCGCGCTCTCGATGGCCGGCAGGATGCCTTCGCACTCACAGCATTCGCGCACCGCCGCCAGCGCCTCCGCATCGCTCGCGGCTTCGTAGCGCACGCGTCCGATCGAGTTGAGCAGCGAGTGTTCCGGGCCGACGCCCGGATAATCCAGGCCGGCCGAGATCGAATGCGTCTCCTGGATCTGGCCGTGCCGATCCTGCAGCAGCATCGAATAGCTGCCGTGCAGCACCCCGGGCCGGCCGTGGACCAGCGTGGCCGCATTCTCACCCAGTCCCGAGCCGCGGCCGCCGGCCTCGACCCCGATGATGTCGACGCTGCGATCGCCGAGAAAGGCATGGAACAGTCCGATCGCATTGGAACCGCCGCCGACGCAGGCCACCAGCGCATCGGGCAGTGCGCCGCTGCGCTCGAGCAGCTGCGCGCGCGCCTCGCGTCCGATGACCGCCTGCAGCTCACGCACGATGTAGGGATAAGGATGGCCGCCGACCGCCGATCCCAGCAGATAATAAGTAGCGGTCGGATCGGACACCCAGTCGCGCAGCGCCTCGTCGATCGCCGCACGCAGTGTGCGATCGCCGCTGGTGACCGGAACCACGGTGGCCCCAAGCAGCCTCATGCGGCCGACATTTGGTGCCTGGCGTTCCATGTCGACCGCGCCCATGTAGACCGTGCACGGCAGTCCGACGCGCGCGCAGGCCGCCGCGCTCGCGACTCCGTGTTGGCCGGCGCCGGTCTCCGCGACGATGCGCTTGGCGCCGAGCCGGCGCGCCAGCAATGCCTGCCCGAGCGCGTTGTTGATCTTGTGCGCACCGGTGTGCGCCAGGTCCTCGCGCTTGAGCCACACCTGCGCGCCCCAGCGCTTCGACAGATGCGGCGCCGGACTGAGCGCCGTCGGCCGGCCGACCCAGTCGCGCAGCTCCCGGTTCAGCTCCGCCTGGAAATCGGCATCCGCCAGCCAGCGGCGCGCGCCGCGCTCCAGCCGTTCATGCGCGGGGATCAGGGTCTCGGGCACATAGCGGCCGCCAAATGGCCCGTAGCGCCCGCGTTCATCCGGGTAACGGCCCGCCAGCAGGTCGGCCAGCACGCGCTCGTTGTCCGTCGCCGTTTCAATGTTCATCATCAGCCATCCCCTGAAATGCCGCCCTCGCGGCTTCGACAAATTCCGCAATCATGTGCGCACTCTTGCGCCCCGGAGCCGATTCGACTCCGCTCGATACATCCACGCCATACGGTCGCACGGCGCGGATCGCGGCGGCGACATTGTGCGCACTGAGGCCGCCGGCCAGAATCAGCTCGCTCATACGCGCCAGGCGCGAGGCGGTATTCCAGTCCGCGGCCTCACCGCTGCCGCTGCGGGCACCTTCGAACAGCAGCCGGTGCGGCAGCGCGGCGCCGGAGCCGACACCGGCACGCAGCACCGGCAGGCGCGAGAGCGTGTCGGGCAGACGCAGCGCGTCGAAATCCTGCAGATCGGTCTGCAGTACGTCGGGCTGGAACACGCGCACGATCTCATCCACCAGCTGCTGTTCCGGGTGCGCCGTCACCGCGACCAGGCTCGCGCGCCCGCGCGCCGCGGCCGCCAGCTGCGCCGCCTGCCCGGGTTCCAGCCGACGTACCGACGGTGAAAATACAAAACCGATGGCATCGACCCGCGCCGCCAGCGCCGCCGCCACCGCATCGGCACTGGTGATGCCGCAGATCTTCAGCCACATGTGCGTCTCGTGGCAGCGCGCCCGGCCGCGAGCATCGAGGTTGCAAGCTGGAACGGATCGGCGGCTTGCATCAGCGCGCTGCCCACCAGCGTGACGTCGTAGCCCGCGGCCGCCACCCGCGCCGCATCGCTGCTGGTCGCGACGCCGCTCTCGGCCACGCGCGGCACGCCATCCGGCAGCAGCGGCGCCAGCGACTCAAGCCTCCCGGGCACGACCTTGAGCGTCACCAGATCGCGGCAGTTCACCCCCACCAGCAGCAGGCAGCGCCGGCCGTAGTCGCGCACCAGGCCGGCGGCCAGTTTCAGATCGGCATGGTCGAAGGCTTCCAGCAGCGCGAACAGGCCGAGCGCTCCCGCCGCCTCGATCAGCGCTTCGAGTTCGGCGCGCGCGAGCATGCGCAGGATGATCAGTACGCCGCCGGCACCCGCCGCCCGCGCCTGATACACCTGGTAGTCGTCGACCAGAAAATCCTTGCGCATGACCGGAATGCGGCCCGCCACGCCGGACGCCGCCAGCGACAGATGCGACAGCGCGCCGTCAAAGCGGGTCGGCTCGGTCAGAACGGAAATCGCCGCCGCGCCGGCGTCGGCGTAAGCGGCCACGCGCGCGCCGATGTCCTCGCCACCGTCCTGCAACTGTCCGGCCGCCGGCGAGCGCAGCTTGACCTCGGCGATCAGATCGAAGCCACCCGGCGACAGCGCCAGTCGCGGGGCGGGCGGCATGGCCCGGGCCCGAGCCTCAAGTTCCCGCCGCGGACACAGCTCGCGCTCACCTGCCACCCGTTCGCGGCTCGAGCGCGCCATCGCGGCCAGAAAATCCTCGCTCATGCGCCCGGGCTCCCGCGCAGTTTTTCATCGACACCGAAGCGTTCCAGGCGCGACAGCAAAGCGCCGGCCACCCCGGTGTCGATCGCCTGCGCCGCGCGTGCCACCGCCAGCGTGGGCGAACTTTCGCGGCCGGCGACCTCGAGCGCCAGTGCGGCACCCAGCAGCAGCGCGTCGCGATGTGCGCCGGCGGCCCGGCCGTCCAGTACGCGCCGCAGTTGCTGCGCATTGTGAGCCGCATCGGCGCCGGCCAGCTCGCCGGCCTCGCACAGCGGCAGACCATAGTCGGCCGGTGTGCGCAGCTCGCTGCGCACACCGTCGGCGCCGACATCGAACAGCGTGAAGCCGCCGATCGGCGTCGGCTCATCCCAGCCTTCCGCGCCGTGAATCACGAATGCGCGCAGGATGCCGCTGCCGATCAGCGCATGCGCCATCAGCTCCGCGCTCGCGCGGCTGAAGGCACCGATCACCAGATACGGCGGGGCCGCCGGGTTGCACAGCGGCCCGAGCATGTTGAACACCGTACGCACCCCCAGCGCCGCGCGCACCGGCGCGATGCTCTTGGTGGCGGCGTGATAGTACGGTGCAAACAAAAACGTGAACCCAAGCGCCGCAAAGCAGCGGCCGGCCGCGGCCTCATCCAGCGGCAGCGGCAGCCCCAGCGCCTGCAGCACGTCGGCACTGCCGGCGCGGCTGGAGATGGCGCGGTTGCCGTGCTTGACCACCGGCAGGCCGCAGGCGGCGGCGAGCAGCGCCGCGCCGGTGGAAAGATTCAGGCTGCCGGATCGATCGCCGCCGGTGCCGACGATGTCGACCGCCTCCAGCGGTTCCGGCAGTTGCGGCCGGCGCGCCAGCGCGCGCATCGAGCCGGCGAAGCCGCGCAGTTCATCGGCGGTCACGCCCTTGGCCCGCAGCGCCGCCAGCAGTGCACCGGCCAGTGCCGGTGCCAGATCGTCGGCGGTCAGCGCGGTCAGCAAACCCGCCGCCTCGGCCTGCTGCAGATTCTCTCCGTCGAGCAGCCGATCGAGCAGCGCGCGCAGCATTACCTCGTCAGTCATGGTCGTGACCGTCAACCGTCGCGGCGCTCGCCGCCGCCAAAGCGCAGGAAGTTACGCATCATCGCCGGTCCGTCCGGCGTCAAAACGCTTTCGGGATGGAACTGCACCCCCTCGACCATCAGTCGCCGGTGCCTGACGCCCATGATCTCGCCCTCGGGAGTGCGGGCGCTGACCGTAAGCTCGTCCGGCATCGAATCCGGTTGCGCGATCAGCGAATGATAGCGGCCGACCTCGCAGCCGGCCGGAATGTCCTGGAACACGCCGTGCTCATCATGATCGATCAGCGAGGTCTTGCCATGCATCAGCCGGCCGGCGCGCACCACCTTGCCGCCGAACACCTCGACGATCGATTGATGGCCGAGGCACACGCCGAACACCGGAATCTGTCCGGCGAACGCCTGCACCATCGCCATCGACACGCCGGCGCGCTGCGGCGTGCCGGGACCCGGCGAGATGCACAGGTGTGTCGGCTGCAGCGCGCGTGCCTCATCGATCGTGATGGCGTCATTGCGGTACACCCGCACGTCCGCGCCCAGCACCAGGAACGCCTGCACCAGGTTATAGGTGAAGGAGTCGTAGTTATCGATCAGCAGCAGGCGCGCGCTCACAGCCCCTCCTCCGCGAGTTTCAGCGCCCCGCGCAGGGCCGCACTCTTGGCGAGCACCTCGTCATGCTCGGCCGCCGGGATGCTGTCCGCGACGATGCCGCCGCCGGCCTGATAGCTGTATTCATCATTATGAAACACCAGCGTGCGTATCGTGATCGCCTGATCCATATCGCCCTGGGCGCCAAAGTAGCCCACCGTGCCGCCGTACAATCCGCGCCGCACCGGCTCCAGTTCCTCGATGATCTCCATGGCGCGCACCTTGGGCGCACCGACCAGCGTGCCGGCCGGAAAAGTCGCGGCGAACAGGTCGAAGGCGTCGCGCCCTGGCGCGAGTTCGCCGCGCACCCCACTGACCATATGCATCACATGGCTGTAGCGCTCGATCAAACGGTACGGTTCGACCCGCACGCTGCCGGCGCAGGCGACGCGGCCCAGATCATTGCGTGCCAGGTCCACCAGCATCACATGCTCGGCGTTTTCCTTGGCGTCGGCGCGCAACTCGGCTTCCAGCCGCGCATCGAGCTGCGGGTCGTCGGCCCGCGGCCGGGTGCCGGCGATCGGGCGCAGCTCCGCCTGGCGGGCATTGAGCTTCACCAGCGCTTCGGGCGATGAGCCCACCACGGTCAGATCGCCGAGGCGGCAGAAGTACATGTAGGGCGAGGGATTGATCAGCCGCAGCGCCCGGTAGACCTGGAACGGATCGAGCGCGTGCCGCCCGGCAAAGCGCGACGACAGCACCAGCTGGTAGACATCGCCGGCGGCGATGTACTCCTGCGCGCGCAGCACGCCGGCGATATGCTCATCGCGCGTGAGCGCCGGCGTCGGCGCGCTGAAGCCGCCGCCCGAGCGGATGAACGGCACCGCGCCGCGCAGCGCGCGGATCACTTCGCGCCGCAGCGATTCGCGCTCGGCATCGCTGCCCGCATGCAGCAGCGCGATGCCGCGGCTGACGTGATCGAATACCAGCAGCGAGCGTGGCGCCAGGTAATGCAGCAGCGGCACGCCGGGCAGCGGCGGCAGACGCTGCGGCAGGCGCTCGAAAAAGCGCACCGTATCGTACGAGGTAAAACCCACCAGGCCGCCCGCGAGCGGCACCTGTCCCAGCGCCGGCTGCGGCAACGGCAGCCGACGCAACGCGGCGCGCAGGCCATCGAGCAGCTCCGCCTGGGTACGCGGCAGCGCGCGCCGTTCCTCGCCCAGCACGAACGACTGCTCATCGAGCCGCACCTGCAGCACGTCGCCAAAGCCGATGAAGGAATAGCGCCCGATGCGCTCGCCGCCCTCGACGCTCTCGAGCAGAAAGCGCGGCTCGAACGGCGCGAGTTTGGCGAACGCCGACACCGGAGTGTCGAGATCGCCGGCAATGTCGAAAGGTGGCTTCATAATAATAAAAAAACCCATCCCGGAAGGTTCCGGAGATGGGTCTGGTGTTTGCTTGTACCTTTAGATGCGATTTAAGACATGCAGCAACGTCCAGCGCCCACTCCGCTAGCGGAGCCGCGCCACCACCACTGACCGGCGGACAGGACGATTGCTGACATAGGCGGCAGAGTATGGCCAGCGCCGCGGTCGCACGTCAAGAATGCGGCTGTAGCTGCGGCTGCCGCAATGCGCGGCACAGATCCTCCGCCGCATCGACGATACTCGGCCCCAGGCGGCTCAGGCGCTGGTCGGTCCACGACAGCACGCTGCCGGAGCGCACCGCCCGCATCGATGGATAGGCGCGCCAGGCGGCCACCCAGTCGCGGCCGGAGTTGCTATCCGGTGGCAGCGCCAGGATGATCTGCGGATCACGCGCCAGCACCGACTCCAGCGTCACCGCGGGTCCGGGATCGGCCAGGTCTTCGTACAGACTGCGGTAGCCGCAGGCGTGAATCACGTCGGTCATGATTTCCGCGCGGCCGACCGTATAGATCGGGCGATCCCACACCTGGATCAGCACCGTTGCGGGCGGCGCCGCACGATAGCGGCCGCGCAGCGCTGCGATGCGCTGCGTGTACTCTGCCGCAGCCGCCTGCGCCTGCGGCAAGGTACCTGCCAGAACACCGAAGCGCACCAGGCTTGCGGGAATGTCGTCCAGCCGCGCCAGGCGGTGGCGGTAGATGCGCAGGCCCACGCCTTCCATGCGTGCCAGCTGCGTCGGCGACGTGCCGCCGCTCCACACCACCACCACGTCGGGATGCAGCGCCAGGATGCGCTCCAGGTCGAAGCTCTGCGCATCGCCGACGCGCTCCACGCGCTTGGCCGCCTCCGGCTCGTTGGAGTACTCACTGGTGCCGACCACGCGCTCGCCTGCCCCAGCCGCAAACAGCATCGCGGTGGCCCCCGGGGCGAGGCTGACGATGCGTTGCGCCGGCCGCGTCAGCTGCAACGAGTGCTGATCGTCATCCTGCAGCTGCAGCTGTGGCTGCGGCGCGGGCGCGTCCGCCGCCGGCGCGCGCGGCAGCGGCGCCAGCAGCAGCACTGACGCTGCCAGCAAGCCCACTAGCTGCAAACCAATGCGCGTCAATCGAAGAAGGTCGCACTGAATACGGCGCCCAGCGCTGCCTGCACCTTGGCATCCGGCAGCACCTGCGGCATGCAGGCATTGTAGAAGCGCATGCCGTCGATCAGCGCCATGGTGGCAAAGGCCAGATCGCCGGCCGGAGCCGGTGGCGGGTGGCCCATCATCTGGCTGAACTGGGTAATGAAATACGCGATCATGTCGCGCTTCTCCAGCAGCAAGGCGCTGAGGCGGGCGCGAAACCTGGCATCGCGCAGCGCCTGCAGCCTGGCCTCGGCCCACAACACGTAGCTGAGGTTGCCGCGGTAAGCCTGGCTGTAGAACATTTGCAGCTGCCGCTGTATATCCTCCACCGACAGACCGGCACTCAATATCTGCTGCAGCTGCTGTTGAATGTCGTGGTGATCGCGCTTGAGGAGCTCGATGAACAGATCCGCCTTGCTGCGGAAATTCGAATGAAACGCGCCGCGCGTGTAGCCGGCGTGCGCCGCGATGTCTTCCACGCTGGCGCCGCTCAATCCCTTCTTGGCGATGATGACCGCCGCGGATTCCAGCAGGCGCAGGCGGGTGAGCTCACGGCTCTCCTCGCGGCTGAGTCTTTTGCGGGCCATGGCCTGATGCTATCACGTCCCGCGCCCCGACATTAGCATGCAACTTTGATTTCAGATGCAATGATGTATTAGGATGCAGTCTCGGATACGATGGCGGTGGCGGCGGCGCGCCGTGGCGGTGGTTGGTGTTCCAGGAGTAGCCCGTGACCGAACTTGATCGTAACGCCAGCAGCGCATCCGGGCCGGTACCGCCATGGTTCAGCGTCGTCGCCGCGGGTCTGCTGATGCTGGCGGCGTGCGGGCAGCGTGCACCGCGGCCCGAGGCCGCGCAGCCGGTGATCGCGCTGCCGGTGCAGGCGGTCGATGCCTCCCTGACCACCCAGTTTCCCGGCGAGGTGCATTCGCGCTACGAGATGCCGCTGTCGTTTCGGGTCGCCGGCCAGCTGATGGCACGCTACGCCCGGCTGGGCGATCGGGTGAAGTCCGGCCAGGCGCTGGCGAAGCTCGACGACGCCGACGCCTTCAAGACGCAGGCCTCGGCCCAGGCCGCGCTGGATGCTGCGGAACATAGGCTGACTTTCGCCACCCAGCAGCGTGATCGGGACGAGGCGCAGAGTGCGCAGAATCTCATCAGCCAGCTGCAGCTGGATCAGACCCGCGACGGCTACGCGTCGGCATTGGCCGCGCGCGACCAGGCGCGCCAGCAGTTGGCGCTGGCCGGCAACCAGCTGCGCTACAACACCCTGGTGGCCGATCACGACGGCACCATCACCAGCGAGGCGGCCGAAGTCGGGCAGGTGGTCGCGGCCGGCCAGGCGGTGTTCGGCTTCGCCTGGTCGGGTGAGCGCGATGTCTTTATCGGTGTACCCGAGGACCAGCTGGCCGGCGTCTCGGTAGGCCAGGCCGCCACGGTCAACCTGGTCGCGATGCCGGGCAAAAGCTACGCCGCTCGGGTGCGCGACATCTCCCCGGCGGCCGATCCGCAGGCGCGCACCTATCGCGTCAAGCTGGCACTGGATGCGGACGGCCAGCAGCTGCCGCTGGGAATGACCGCGCAGGTAGCGCTCGCGCCCAAGGACGACGCCGGCCGCGACGTGCGCATTCCGGCCACCGCGCTGTTTCACGACAAGGAGCAGCCGGCGGTGTGGGTGGTGCGGCCTTCAGATTCCACACTGGAGCTGCGCCCGGTGACCGTGCACCGCTACGGCGAGGGCGCGGTGCTGGTCAGTGCCGGACTTGCGCCCGGCGAGCGGGTAGTCATGCAGGGCGTGCATGCCGTGGCCGCGGGCGAGAAGGTCGAGCCGGTGCCACCGCCGCATCCCGAGGACAGTCCGCAATGAGCGAGCCCGCCGGCAGCGCGGCGGCCAACGCGCCCGGCGGCGCGGCGCGCACCGCTGTGCCCGAGGAGGCCGGTTTCAACCTCTCAGCCTGGGCGCTGGGCCACCAGGCGCTGGTGTTCTTTCTCATGGGGATGGTGGCGCTGTTCGGCATGCTGTCATACAGCGCGCTGTCGCAGTCCGAGGACCCGCCGTTCACCTTCAAGGTCATGGTGATCCAGAGCTTCTGGCCCGGCGCCGACGCCAGGCAGGTGCAGGAACAGGTCACCGACCGCATCGCGCGCAAGCTGCAGGAAACCCCGCTGATCGACTTTCTGCGCAGTTACTCGCGCCCCGGCGAGTCGCTGATCTTCTTCAACATCAAGGATTCCGCGCCGGCCGCGCGCGTGCCCGAGACCTGGTACCAGGTGCGCAAGAAAGTGGGCGACATGAGTTACCAGCTGCCGGCGGGCGTGCAGGGACCGTACTTCAACGACGAATTCGGCGACGTCTACACCAATGTCTATGCGCTCGAAGGCGATGGCTACACGCCGGCGCAGCTGCATGACTACGCCGACCAGCTGCGCGCCGAACTGCTGCGCGTGCCCGGCGTGGCTAAGGTGGATTACTTCGGTGACCAGAACCAGCGCATCTACATCGAGCTGGCGAACGCCAGGCTGTCCAAGCTCGGCATCAGCCCGCAGCAGATCGCGCAGGCGATCGGAGCGCAGAACGCGGTGACCGCGGCCGGCGTGCTGACCACCGCCGATGATCGCGTATTCGTCCGGCCCAGCGGGCAGATCGACAGTCCGGATGCGCTCGGCGACACGCTGCTGCGCATCGGCACCCAGAGCTTCCGGCTGGGCGACATCGCGACCATCCGCCGCGGCTACGACGATCCGCCGGGTCCGCAGATGCGCTTCATGGCGCAGCCGGTGCTGGGCATCGGCGTCTCCATGCAACCCGGCGGCGATGTGATCAAGCTCGGCAAGGCGCTGGACCGGGAAACCCGGGTACTGCAGCAGCGCCTGCCGGCGGGATTGAAGCTGGCCGATGTGACCAGCATGCCGCGCGCGGTGTCGCGTTCGGTCGACGACTTCCTGGAGTCGGTGGCCGAAGCGGTCGCCATCGTGCTGCTGGTGAGCCTGCTGAGTCTGGGACTGCGCACCGGCATGGTGGTGGTGATTTCCATTCCGTTCGTACTGGCGGCGACTGCACTGTTCATGCAGATGCTCGGCATCGGTCTGGATAAAGTCTCGCTCGGCACGCTGATACTGGGCCTGGGGTTGCTGGTGGACGATGCCATCATCTCGGTCGAGATGATGTCGGTAAAACTGGAGCAGGGCTGGACCCGGGTGCGAGCCGCCGAATTCGCCTACACCAGCACCGCGTTTCCGATGCTGACCGGCACCCTGGTAACGGTGTCGGGATTCCTGCCGATCGCGCTCGCCAAGTCGAGCACCGGGGAATATACGCGTTCCATTTTTCAGGTGTCCGCGATCGCGCTGCTGTTGTCGTGGCTGGCGGCGGTGGTGGTGATCCCGCTGCTGGGCTATCACCTGCTGCCCGAGCGCGCCACGCGCACGCCGGCCGGCGGGGAATGGTGGCGTCGCCTGCTGCCGCGGCGCTGGCGCACGCCCCCGCCAGCCCCGGTGCACCACGACGGCGAGCCCAATATCTACGACACTGCGTTCTATCGTCGCTTTCGCGGCTGGGTGGATTTCTGCCTGCAGCGTCGATTTCTGGTGCTGGGGCTGATGCTTGCCTTGTTCGTCATTGCGCTGGCCGGCTTCGGGCTGGTTCCCAGGCAGTTCTTCCCCAGTTCCGACCGGCCGGAGCTGCTGGTGGACCTGCGTCTGCCGGAAGGTGCATCGATCGAGGCCTCGCTAGTCCAGGTCAAGCGCTTCGAGGCCGCCATCAAGGATCGTCCCGAGATCGAGAACTACGTCAGCTTCGTCGGCAGCGGCGCGCCGCGCTTCTATCTGCCGCTGGATCAGCAGCTGACGCAGCCCAACTTTGCGCAGTTCGTGATTACCGCCAAGGATGTCGCGCGGCGCGAGCAGCTGGCGAGTTACCTGGACACGCTGCTGTCGCGCGACTTCACCGCGGTACGCAGTCGCATCAGCCGGCTCGAGAGCGGGCCGCCGGTCGGATATCCGGTGCAGTTTCGCGTCAACGGCGACGATATCGCCACGGTACGCGGCATCGCCGAGCAGGTGGCCACGATCATGCGCGCCGAGCACGGCACGCGTAACGTGCAGTTCGACTGGGACGAGCCGGCCGAGCGTTCGGTGCGCTTCGAGATCGACCAGGTCAAGGCGCGCCAGCTGGGTATCAGCTCACAGGACATCGCCCAGTTCCTCGACATGAGCCTGTCGGGCTATACCACCAGCAAATACCGCGAACGCGACAAGCTGATTCCGCTCGACCTGCGGGCACCGGATAGCGAGCGCGTGAATCCCGATCAGATCGAACGGCTGGCGATCCCGACGCCGTCCGGCGAGGCGATTCCGCTGGGGCAGCTGGGACGCGTGCGCTACGGCCTGGAGTACGGCGTGATCTGGGAGCGCGACCGCCAGCCTTCCATCACCGTTCAGGCCGAAATCCGCAACGGTGTCCAGGGACTCGATGTCACCGAGGCAATCGACAGCAAGCTCGGCGCGATTCGCAGCCACCTGCCGGTGGGCTATCGGGTGCAGGTCGGCGGATCGGTGGAGGAGAACCAGAAGGCGCAGGGCTCGATCAACGCGCAGATGCCGCTGCTGCTGATTGCCGTGTTGACGCTGCTGATGATCCAGTTGCAGAGTTTCAGCCGCACCCTGATCGTGGTGCTGACGGCGCCGCTGGGCCTGATCGGCGTGATCGGCTCGCTGCTGCTGTTCGGCAAGCCGTTTGGTTTCGTCGCCATGCTCGGTACCATCGCCATGTTCGGCATCATCATGCGTAATTCCGTGATCCTGCTCGATCAGATCGAGCAGGACATCCGCGCCGGCCACGGCCGCTGGCACGCGATCGTCGACGCCACGGTGCGGCGCTTCCGGCCGATAACGCTGACCGCGGCCGCGGCCGTGCTGGCGCTGACGCCGTTGCTGCGCAGTAACTTCTTCGGGCCCATGGCCACCGCGCTGATGGGCGGCATTACGGTTGCCACGGTGCTGACGCTGTTCTTCCTGCCGGCGCTGTACGCCGCCTGGTTTCGTGTGCGGGCCGATGAGCCGGCACCGCAGGCGGCCTCATGAGCCGCCTGACGCTGATCGTGACCGTCCTGGCACTTGCCGCCTGTGCTTTCGCGCCGCTGAACAAGCCGGCCGCCCCGGCTACCACCGGCGGCTATGCCGCGCAAGGCCCGCCCGACGCCACGGTAGCGGCCGCCGGAGTCGCGCAACGCTTCACGCTGGGTGCGCAGGCGGTACCCGAATGGTGGCGACAGTTCGGCTCCGACACACTCGATGCCTGGGTGGACGAAGGCCTGCGCAACAATGCTTCGCTCGCGGCGGTGCGACACACGCTGGAGGCGGTGCATCAGGAATACCGGGCGCAGGTGGGCGGCTCACTGCTGCCGTCGATCGACGCCGGCGGCCAGGTCAGCCGCCAGCGCGCCATCGGCTTCCCGGATTTCGGACCGCCGACCAATCTGTACGACGTGTTCGCCGGTCAGCTGCAACTGAGCTATACCTTCGATCTGTTCGGCGCGGTGCGCTACGGCGTGCGCGAGGCGGCGGCGCAGGTGGATCTTCAGTCCTACCAGCTGGCCGCCGCGCAGCGTGCCCTGGCCGCCAACATAGTCATCGGCGCCGTCAACGCGTCGGCACTGGCGGCGTCGCTTACGGTCAGCGAACGGCAGTCGCAGCTGGCGCATGAGCAGGCCGAGCTGGCCGAGAAGGCCTACCGCACCGGCGCCGCGTCGCACGAGGATGTGCTCACCGCGCAGCAGAGCGCTGCGGCGCTGGACGCCTCGCTGCCGGCGCTGCGCGCACAGGCGCTGCGTGCCCGGCATGCCCTGGCCGTGCAGATGGGCCGCACGCCGGATCAGGCACCGGACGCGCTGCCGCTGGCATCGTTTCGACTGCCGGACCAGGTGCCGGTCAGCATCCCGTCCGATCTGCTGCACCAGCGCCCCGACGTGCTGGCGGCGGAAGCCGCGGTGCATGTCGCCGCGGCGCAGGTCGGCGTGGCGACCGCGGAACTGTTTCCACGCATCACGGTGTCGGCCAGCTATGGCTCCGCCACGTTCCACAGCGCCTCGCTGTTCACCGGCCCGGCCGAGGTGTGGAGCGCCGGCGCCACGCTGGCCCAGCCGATCTTTCACGGCGGCGCACTGCGGGCGCAGCGCAAGGCGGCGGTGGCCAATTACGACGCCAGTGTTTCGCAGTATCAGCAGACGGTGCTCAATGCGTTCCAGAATGTCGCCGACTCGCTGACCGCGCTCGATCAGGATGCGCTGGCGCTGCAGGCCGCGCACACCGCTGCCGCAGCGGCCGAACAATCGTTCACCGAGAATCACAGCCGCCTGCAGCTCGGCGGCGTCTCGTACCCATCGACGCTCGCCAGCGAGCAGCGCTGGCACAATGCCGCGCTGTCGGAAATCCAGGACAGCGCAGCGCGCCTGGTCGACACGGCGGCACTGTTCCAGGCCATGGGCACGCCGCCGGCGAACGCGGGACAATGAACAGCCGGCTTTGCGCCGTGTTCTAAGATCGCCGCCTAATCACCGACCATCGTGCGCTATCCGAGTCGTCACCTGATCCGTAGCAACGCCTTACGGCGCGACCACGATATTGTTGTGCACCCCTCTAACCCCATCGGTTTCCTTTGCGATCGTTTCGGCACGATCGCTGGCTTCCTTTGTGGGCGCCGTGCCGCTGAGCCAAACGACTCCATCATGATCGGTATTGACCTTTACGTTAGTCAGCGTAGTCGGCTCCTTAGCCAAAAGCTTGGTCTTTACCTTTGTGGTAATCGCCGAGTCCTTGACATACATGCCCGGATAGGCGGCATCGGAATCTGCGGCGTCTAGCACTGGCGCTCCAATGGCGCCCATAACAGCTAGCGCCACAACGGCGATGGTCTTCATTGAATTGTCCTCACTCGTTAATGCGGAATGATGCTTCGGGTCTCTGCACACCATGCGCAAAGCGCGCTGCGCAGTCTGTAGGATGGACGCCACTGTCAGATCAGCTTCTGCTCACAATCGAACATGGCCTTGCGCCAACATACCTGCGAAAAGTCTTCTTAGACAATGCCAGAAGCGACAAGCGAAAAGACAAAGAGTGACGGCTGATCTAATAGCTGACTAGCATGACGAAGCTATCGCCGCCATCCTCTCGGCAATCCGCGAACTCATGAAGCCACCAGAACCGCCGCGCCGCGGCATCGGTTTCACTGCCGAAGTTCAATGAAAAGCCCCGCAAGGTGTTGGCTTGCGGGGCTGCATGCGCCTTGCTGAAAGGCTCGATCTGCTGCGCGTACCTGGCCGACTGAGCCTCACGCCGCTTGCGCGTCGGCCGTCGTCGCGCCTTCAGCCTGGCTGTACTCGAGTACCCCGGCCACCGCGTGCACCGTGGCGGCGATGCGCACCGCGCTCTGGATCATCTCGCGCGTGTAGCCGTGGGCTCGCAGCTTCTTTTCATGCGAGCTGATGCACAGGCCGCAGCCATTGACCGCCGACACCGCCAGCGACAGCAGTTCGAACTCCAGCTTGTCGATGCCGGGATTGGCCAGGATGTTCATCCGCAGCCGCGCCGGCATGGCCTGGTATTCGGCATCCTCGACCAGGTGCAGGAAGCGGTAGTAGATGTTGTTCATCCCCATGATCGCGGCTGCCGCCCGGGCGGCCTGCAGGTGAGCCGCGTCCAGGTACTCGGCCGCCGCGGCCTCGAGCGCGCGCGTGAACGCCAGGTTGCGCGAGGCGATGGCCGATGCCACCGCCACGGTCCAGATCTGCGCATCGTTCAGGCCCGGTGCGCCGGCACTCGTCAGCACGCTGCCGAGGTTGAGCTTCAGATCCCGTGCGTAGTCCGGGATCGAATCACGGATCAGTTCCAGAGTGGTGCTGCTCATGATCTAAGCCGCCTTCAGGGTGTCCTGGCCCTTCTGCCAGTTGCACGGGCACAGCTCGTCGGTCTGCAGTGCATCGAGCACGCGCAGCACTTCCGCCGGGTTGCGCCCGACCGACAGATCGGTCACGTAGACGAAGCGGATGACGCCATCCGGATCGACGATGTAGGTCGCGCGCTGCGCCACACCGGCTTCCGCATCCAGAATGCCAAGCGCACCGGAAAGCTCACGCTTGATATCCGACAGCATCGGGAACGGCAGATTGCGCAGTTCCTCCTTCTCCTTGCGCCACGCCAGGTGCACATACTCATTGTCGGTGCTGACACCGAACAGCTGGGCGCCACGGTCCGCAAACTCGCGATTGAGCTTGCCGAAGGCCGCGATCTCCGTCGGGCATACAAAAGTAAAGTCCTTCGGCCAGAAGAACACGATCTGCCATTTTCCGGCCTGATCGGCACTGCTGAAGGGCTGGAACGCCTTGGCGGGGTCGTTCGAAACCACGCCGGTGAGCGCGTAGGCGGGAAATTTCTGTCCTAAACCCAACATATCCAATCTCCTTGAAACACCAGTGGGGGGTGTGTTTTATCGCTGGCCCGGCCTTCATTGCCGGCCCGTGGGCGCATACTGCGGCCGCACCCGCATATCGTCCAATCAATTGACTTTATGATGGCGATAGATGCTATATATCGATAATCCATGGCCGACCTGAAGCTAAAGGACCTGCGCTACCTGGTGGCCGTGGCCGACACCCGCCATTTCGGCCGTGCCGCCGCCAAGTGTTTCGTCAGCCAGCCGACGCTGTCGGCGCAGCTGCGCAAGCTGGAGCTGTACCTGGGCGTGCAGCTGATCGAGCGCCGTCCGCGCCACGTGACGCTCACCGCCGCCGGTGAGGAAATCACCCAGCGCGCGCGCAGCATGCTCGAGAGCGCCGACGCGATCGTCGGCCTGGCGCAGACCCGGCGCGATCCGCTGGCCGGCCAGCTGCGCATGGCGTTGCTGCCCACGATCGGTCCCTACCTGCTGCCGCTGGTCGCGCTCAAGATGCGCAAGGCACTGCCGCGGCTGGAACTGATGCTGTACGAGTATCAGACCGAGCCCATGCTCGAGCGGCTGCACAATGGCGATATCGACCTCGGCATCCTGGCGCTGCCGATACACGACGAGGGCCTGGCGACACGCGCGCTGTACGAGGAACCGTTCGTCGCGGCGCTGCCGGCGGGACACCCGCTGGCCGCGCGCGCGCAGATCCGCGCCGAGGACCTCAAGGGCGAGACGCTGCTGCTGCTGGAGGACGGCCACTGCCTGCGCGACCAGGCGCTGGCGGTGTGCAGCCGCAGCGGTGTGCAGGAGAAACAGGATTTTCGCGCCACCAGCATCGAGACCTTGCGACAGATGGTCGCCACTGGTGCCGGCGTGACGCTGTTGCCGGCGCTGGCGGTGCACGGCGCCTATGGTGCCGCCAAGGGCCTGGCGGTCAGGCCGTTCGCGAAGCCCGTGCCGACCCGCCGCATCGGCGCCGTGTGGCGCAAGAGCAGCGCGCGTACCGCGGTGATCGCGGCGGTGTGCGACCAGATCGTGCGCCACAGCGGACTGGGCGCGCCCGACGCCGACAAATGAGCCATGCCGCTGAAGTGTCGGTCTACGATCGCATGTGCTGGCCGGAAGCCGAGCTCGAGCGGGCGCTGGTGGGCGGGGCCCACCGGCGCGAGCTCGCGGCCTATCTGGGTGAGGACGAATACGCGACGCTGAGCGCGCTGGCGCATCAGAGCCAGGCGGTTCGGCGTCGACGCTCAGCGCGCCGCGGCCGGCTGAAGGTGTATCTGCTGCCTGGAATCCTCGGCTCACAGCTCGGCCGGCTGCGCGCGGCGGGTGAACCGCCCGATCTGCTGTGGATCGATCCGAGCGACATCGTCCAGGGGCGGCTCACCGAGCTGCGATTGCCGCCTGTCACCCCGGGCAGGCAACCGCTGCGGCGACAGCCACAGCCAGTGCAGCCGCTGGGTGCCATCGTCTACAGCTATCTGGCGCTCAAGCTGCGCCTGGCGGCCGCCGGCTTCCAGGTCGTACTGCACGACTACGACTGGCGCGGCGATGTGCTCGCATCGGGCCACGCGCTGATGCTGCGGCTGGCCGCGGATGGGGCCGAAGAACTGGCGCTGGTCGGGCACAGCATGGGCGCGCTGCTGGCGCGCGCCGCGCTGGCGCACTATGGGACTGCCGCCGGCGCCGAGCGCATCACCCGGCTGATCGGCATCGGCGCCCCGCACGGCGGCTCGATTGCCGCCGTGCAGGCGCTGCGCGCCACCTACCCGATCGTCGGGCGGCTGGCCGCGATGGATCGCGTGCACGACGCCGAGACTCTCACCCGGCGGGCGTTTCGCAGCTTCATGAGCCTGTACCAGCTGTTGCCGGCCGACGGCACGACGCTCGACCTGTTCGATCCTGATTGCTGGCCGGGCGCCGGAGCGCGTCCTGATCCTGCGCTGCTGCGGGCGGCGCGCGGCTTCGGCCAGCGCCTCGCCGCCTCCGATCACCGGTTTTTCTCGATCGTTGGCACCGGCCAGCGCACCGTCACCGGCATCGAGCGTCGCGGCCGGCAGTTTCGCTACCAGGTCAGTTCCGCCGGCGACGGCACCGTCGCCAGCGCCTGCGCCACGCTGCCCGGGGTGCGCAGCTATTCACTGCGCTGCGAGCACAGTGAACTGCCGCGCAGCCAGAGCGTGGCCGCGGCCTTGGCCGATCTGCTGCAGCAACGCCGCACACAGCACCTGCGCGCGGGCGTGATCGCGCGCCACGGTCGCTGTACCTATGTCACCGATGCGGTCCTGCGCCGCGAGCTGGGCCGAAAGCTCGACTGGTACCGCCTGAGCATCGGTGAGCGGCGTCGCTATCTGGATCGTCTGAACGAGCCGCCGGCGGCCTACCGGCGTTAGGCACCGGACCTGCGCTGCAGAAATTGTAAGATGGCTATGCAAAACTAACAGCGCGCGCGCTGTTGCCCGCGCACCCGTTCATTCGATCAGCCCGGCGGAACAGTACCCATGGTGGACCGATCGCAACGCTTTGCCTTCGTGCGCGACCTCGCCACGCGCTGGGATCTGATCGCGATCGTGGTGGTGATCGGCCTGCTGACCTTCTTTGCCGAGGCCAGCCGCGGCCTGTTCGAGCCGCTGGCCAAGCTGTCGAGCGAGCCGCTGTCGCTCGATCCGGTCAACCTGCCGTTCTATGCCGCGCGCACCACGCTGCGTATGTTCGCCGCGCTGGCGCTGTCGCTGGTGTTCACCTTCACCTACGCCACCTGGGCCGCCAAGAGCGCGCGCGCGGAAAAACTGCTGGTGCCGATCCTCGACATCCTGCAATCGGTGCCGATCCTGGGATTCATCTCGATCACCGTGGTGTTTTTCATGTCGATGGTGCCCGGGCGCGTGCTGGGCGCGGAGTTTGCGGCCATCTTTGCGATCTTTACCAGCCAGGCCTGGAACATGGCGTTCAGCTTCTACCAGTCGCTGCGCACCGTGCCGCACGAGCTGGAGGACGCGGCCGCGTCATTCCGCCTGACGCCATGGATGCGCTTCTGGCGGCTCGAAGTGCCGTTCGCGATGCCGGCGCTGCTGTGGAACATGATGATGTCGATGTCCGGCAGCTGGTTCTTCGTGGTCGCTTCGGAGTCGATAAGTGTCGGCAATACCAACATCGCGCTACCGGGCGTCGGCTCCTACATTGCGCTCGCGATCCAGCAGGGCTCGCTGCGCGCCATCGGCTGGGCGATCGCCACCATGTTCATCGTGATCCTGCTGTACGACCAGCTGATCTTCCGACCGCTGGTGGTCTGGGGCGATCGCTTCCGCTTCGATCAGGAGCAGGGCGGCCACGTGCCGGAATCCTGGGCACTGACCATGCTGCAGCGCTCGCGGTTGATGAGCGCGCTGAGGGCTGTGTTCAACGCCATCATCCGCTGGACCAGCCGCAAGGCGCCGCGCCCGCAGCTGCTGCTGACCGCCACCGTCACGGCCACGCGCGTCGGCCGGCGGGCCGATCTGCTGTGGTACCTGCTGCTGCTGCTGCTGATCGGGCTGGCGCTGTGGCGCATCGCGCGCGTGCTGATCGCCGAGACCAGCTGGCACGAAGCCGCGCAGGTGGCGGGCCTGGCGAGCCTGACCATGCTGCGGGTCATGGTGCTGATCGGGGTTGCGAGCCTGGTCTGGGTGCCGATCGGTATCTGGGTCGGCCTGCGGCCGCGGGCCACGCAGATCGTGCAGCCGGTGGCACAGTTTCTGGCGGCGTTTCCGGCCAACCTGCTGTTCCCGGTCGCCGTGTTCGGCATCGTCAGCTGGAAACTCAACCCCGATATCTGGCTCAGCCCGCTGATGATCCTCGGCACGCAGTGGTACATCCTGTTCAACGTGATCGCCGGTGCGGCGGCGATGCCGACCGAACTGCGCTACGCGGCGCAGAACCTCGGGCTGCGCGGCTTCCTGTGGTGGCGCAAGGTGGCGCTGCCCGGCGTGCTGCCCTACTACGTGACCGGCGCGATCACCGCCTCGGGCGGCTCCTGGAACGCGGCCATCGTTGCCGAGCTGGCCAGCTGGCGCAATGTCCAGGTCAAGGCTCACGGACTTGGCGCCTACATCGCCGAGGCCACCACCGCCGGCGACTTTCATCGCATCATTCTCGGGATCACGACCATGAGCCTGTTCGTGGTCGCGATCAATCGCGCGTTCTGGCGGCCGTTGTATTATTTCGCGGAACGCAAGTATCGGCTGAGCTGACGGCGGGAGCACCTATGAATAGCGCACCGGAACTGGTTACCGCGCAGCTGCTGGCGGTGAATAGCGTCTGCAAATCGTTCCCCAAGCCCGATGGCGGGGAGCTGCTGGTACTCGACCACGTCAACCTGGCGCTCAAGGCGGGGCAGATCGTCGGCCTGCTGGGCCGCTCGGGTTCCGGCAAGTCCACGCTGCTGCGCCTGATCGCAGGTCTTTCCGAGCCCAGCGCCGGCACGCTGGCGTTTCGCGGCGAGCCGATCGCGGGCTGCGCCTCCGGGATCGCCATGGTGTTCCAGAGCTTTGCGCTGTTTCCGTGGCTCACGGTGTACGAGAACGTCGCGCTCGGTCTGGAGGCGCAGCACATGGAAAAGGCCGCGATCCGCAAGCGCTCGCTGGCGGCGATCGACCTGATCGGGCTCGACGGCTTCGAATCGGCCTACCCGCGCGAGCTGTCCGGTGGCATGCGCCAGCGCGTCGGCTTCGCCCGCGCACTGGTGGTGCATCCCGACATCCTGCTGATGGACGAGCCGTTCTCGGCGCTGGACGTGCTGACCGCGGAGACGCTGCGCACCGACTTCCTCGACCTGTGGGCGGAAGGCCAGATGCCGATCAAGGGCGTGATCCTGGTGACGCACAACATCGAGGAGGCGGTGCTGATGTGCGACCGCATCCTGGTGTTCGGCAGCAACCCGGGGCGCATCCTGAGCGAGATCGACGTCACGCTGCCGCAGCCGCGCAAACGCCTGGACCCGACCTTCCGCGAGCTGGTCGAGAAGATCTACGTCGAGATGACCTCGCGCCGTACCGGCGACGCGCGCAGTGCGCGCGCCGAGCGTTTCCCGGGCTCAGGTATAGGCAGCGTGCTGCCGCGCGTATCCTCCAACCTGCTCGCCGGCCTGGTCGAGACCGTGGCGGCACCGCCGTTCAACGGCACCGCCGATTTGCCCAAGATCGCGTCCGATCTGCAGATGGAAATCGACGAACTGTTCCCGGTGGCCGAGACGCTGCAGATGATGCGCTTTGCCGAAGTCGAAGGCGGCGATATCAAGCTCACACCCGAAGGC
>DATAJH010000190.1:0-17036 GCA_036262215.1 Steroidobacteraceae bacterium | reverse complement strand
CCGGTAGGTCGCGATCACATCGCCCGCCGGCCAGCCCTCGAGCGCGCCGGCGTGCGTCAGCACCGTCCATTGATCGCGCGGCGGCAACTGCAACAGCGGCTCGGACAGCATCGGTTCCAACGCGCCAAAGCCCAGCCCCTCGGCACAGCCCTCCACCCACACGCCGCGCTCGGCCAGGGCCTGCCAGGTATCAATACCGGGGACCCAGACATGAACCGCAGCGTCGATCGGCGTGGATTCGCCCTCGGGCAGAGCCCGCCGATGGCTGACGAACAGGGCCGTGGCACGGCTCAGGCGATCAACGCTGCGTGCAACGCCGGCGGCGATCGGTTCGACTTCCAGGCGCTCGGCGCGACTGCCATCCCAGGCTTTGATCGCCTGGCGCGGCGGCTCAAGCGCAATCGCCGGCGTCCACTGCGGCTGCGGAGCCGCAGTGTCCACCTGCGCATCGGTGTCACCGCCATCGCGCAGGTAGAGCAGCGAGCCGACGCCCGGCAGCTCGATCTGGGTGGCGCCGAAGCGCTGATGACAGCCGCCGCCGCGTTGCGCCAGCAGCGCGCGTTCGACCGCGACCGCGGCGCGTGTCGGCGCATGATCGATGCTACGCAGCAGTGCCACGGTTTCGGTATCGCCCGGGCGGCACTCGACCGCCAGCGCGCCCTGCGCCGGTGCCGCGGGGCAGGCCGACAGCGGCAGCACCATGCGCGGTAGCCCCGAGAACAGCTCGCGCATCAGCGCCTGTCCTGCGCCATCGGCCCACAGCCGCGCCAGACCGGCAAATGCGAGCACGATTCCGTCCACATGCCGCGCCGAGCCGCGCGGCTCACGCAGGCGGCGCAGCCGCGAGTCGACATTACCGCGCAGATCGACCAGGCGCACGCGCCCGAGCGTGCGCCGATCTGCTGTGCGGCGCGGCAGCACGCGTTGCAGGAACTCGGGCACGAAGCTGGCGCGGCGCGGCGAGGAGCTGCCGATGATCAGCTCATGGCCGGCCGCCAGGCGTTCGGGCACGTCAGGGGCAAACACCACGATGTCGTGCGGCAACTCGCGCCGCGGCACCGCCGCGAGCAGCAGGCGCGCCGAGCGCTCCAGGCTCAGGTCTTTATAAGAGTGCACGGTGAAATCGACCTGGCCGGCGAGCAGCGCACCGTCGAGCTCATCGGTGAAGAATTCCTTGCCCTCGACGCTCGACAGCGGCGTATCGAGGATGCGGTCACCGCGGGTTTCGATGCCGACCAGCCCGATCGCGAGGCCCGGGTGCAGCTGTTCGAGCTGGCGTGCGACGGCGGCGCTTTGCGCACGTGCGAGGGCGGAACGGCGCGTGCCGAGCTTCAATGCTCGCGGCGGCATGACTCAAAGACTATCGAAAGCGGCGAGATCTTCCCAGCTGTGCGGGTGCGAGGAGTTCGCCCCGAGTGAGCGCAACAGGGCTTTCTCCAGGCAGGCGCGGCGCGCGCGCTCGAACTGACGCCGCCGCAGCTCCGATTGCGCCTGCAACATATCGAACAGAGCACCCAGACTGACCAGTTCCGGCAGCTCATTCCATGGCGCGGCGCCATCCGCACCCAGGCCCAGATGAATCACGCGACCGGCGCGGTCATGGCGTTCGCGCCAGGCGGCAACGCGCGCGACGTCCCGCGCCGGCTGGCCTGGAATACAGACGATCACATTGCGCGCACCACGCCAGGCGGCGAGTTCCGGCGCAAGGTCACCCTCGATGACGCGCACCGGGCGCGCCGCATCGCGCTTCGCCAGCTCGCGTGCCAGCTCCAGCGCGCGCTCGCCGCTGCGGTTCCACAGCCATAGTTCGGAGCCCGTGAGCCAGGGCGCAATCGATTGCGCCAGCTGCCCGGCGCCGATCAGCAGTGTCGGGCCGCCGCCGGCCTCATCGCCCAGCAGGCGGCGCGTCTGCGAACCGTAGGAGGCACTGCCCAGATTGCCCAGATGCAGCGCGCGCACCGCCTTGGCGTCCTGGAACAGCAGCTGCACCCAGGGCGAGAGTTGCCGCGCCAGCGGCGAGCCGCGCTCCGAAAACTCGCGCCAGGCCTGTTTGATCTGGCCGAAGATCTCGGTCTCGGCGACCAGTTTGCTCTCCAGCCCGGCGGCAAAACGCAGCAGGAATGCATACGCGTCCGCACCGTCGAAACTCTCGAGCGCACCGTCCACCGGGAATTCCTGGCGCGCGAGCGCCGCGGCCTCAGCGCCAGCCACCAGCGCCACGCGCCGCTGGCAGGTATCGATCGCAAACCAATCCATTCCCGATCGCGCCTGGGGCGCGGCGGTGGCGGAAACATGCGCGCCGCGCCAGTGCAGGACGTTGATATCGCGTAATTCCACGGTTTGCAGGCTAGCGCGGCCGCGGGCCAATTTGTCATGGCCGTGTCACTGCGAAGACCAAAACCTCCCGGGTCACGAGGCAGCCAGGGTGCAGCCATCATCGGTCGACATAAGAATGAGAATCATTATGAACAAATGGGCGCCCTGCAAGACATCGAATCTCCAGCAACCGGCATCGCCAACTGCCCTACCAGAAGGCGATGTAGAACATCACCACGGCCGCCAGCACGATCAGGCACTGACTCGACGCAGCGCTGTGCGCAATTGCATTACATCTTCAGGCGCCGATCGCCGGCGCGAAGCCGAGCCGCTGCCGGGTTTCGGCAGCGCTCAGCACGCGGGCACCCAGCAGCTCTATGATCGCTCTGGCGCGCTCGACCAGTTGCGCGTTGGTGGCGTGAACTCCGCGCTCGAGATACAGGTTGTCCTCGAGGCCGACCCGGACGTTACCGCCGAGCAGCACCGCCTGCGCGACCATCGGCATCTGCATCCGACCCAGGCCGAAGGCTGACCACAGGCACCCGGGCGGCAACGCGTCGCGCATGGCTTGCATCGCCTCCGCACAGGCGGGTGCACCGTACCTGATACCGAGGCATAGCTGGAACAGTGCCGGTTGATCGATCAGACCTTCGGCAATCAGCTGCTTGGCGAGTTCGATGTGCCCCAGCTCGAATACTTCCAGCTCCGGGCGCACATGGTTTTGCTGGTAGGCGCGCGCCATGCTGCGCAGATAACCCGGCGTCGTGCCATACAGCATCTCATCGAAATTCAGGGAACCGCAGTCGAGGCTGCCGATCTCGGGCAGCAGTTCGATCACATGCGCGATGCGCTCCTGAGGTCCGACAAAATCGGTACCGGCTTTGAAACTCAGCGGCGCGTGCTCCGGGCCCAGCGCCAGATCGCCGCCCATGCCGCCCGTCAGATTCACGATCACATCGCGGTTGCTGTGCCGGATCCGCTCGACCACGTCGCAAAACAGCGCCCGATCCCGGCTCGCCGCGCCGCTGTCCGGATTGCGAACGTGCAGATGGACGATGGCGGCGCCGGCAGCATGCGCATCAAGCGCGGACTGGGCGATCTGCGCCGGGGTCACCGGCACGTTGGGATTTTTGCCGACCGAATCCGCCGAGCCGGTCACGGCGCAGGTGATGAAGACTTCCGACGCCATCATGATGATTTCCCCTTGCGCTCAGCCGCCTAGTGGCCGCAACAGCGCGCGCGAAATGATGTGGCGCTGAACTTCGCTGGTACCCTCCCAGATCCGCTCGACGCGCGCGTCGCGCCAGATCCGCTCGAGCGGCAGGTCGGACATCAGGCCCATGCCGCCGTGCACCTGCAGCGCCTCGTCGGCCACCATCGCCAGCATCTCGGTGGCCTTCAATTTCGCCATCGCCATGTCGGCGTCGCTCGCCGTGCCCTGACCGAGTTTCCACGCGGCCGCCAGCGTGAGCAGCTCGGCCGCGCGCAGTTCCAGCGCCATGTCCGCAAGCTTGAAGGCAACGCCCTGGAACTTGCCGATCTGCTGACCGAACTGGACGCGATCGACGGCCCACTGCTGCGCTAGATCCAGCGCCCGCTCGGCGCGCCCGAGACAGGTCGCCGCGACCTGCAGGCGCGTGGCACTCAGCCAGGCATTGGCAACCTCGAAGCCCCGATGCAGTTCGCCGAGCATCTGCGACTTCGGCACGCGGCAATCGTTGAACGCGAGGATGCAGTTGTTGTAGCCGCGATGTGACACGTTCCTGTATCCGGGACGAACTTCGAAACCCGGCGTACCCATGTCGACCAGCAGCGCCGTGATCAGCTTCTTCCTGCCGCGTGGCGACTGTTCCTCGCCGGAGGCGGCAAACAGGATGACGAAGTCCGCGTGGTCGGCGTGGCTGATGAAGTGCTTGGTGCCGTTGACCAGGAATTCATCGCCCTTCAGCACCGCAGTGGTCTTCATGCCGCGCAGGTCGGAGCCGGCGGCGGGCTCGGTCATCGCCAGGCAATCCACGCGCTCGCCGCGCACGCACGGGTACAGGTACCTGTCACGCAGCTCGCCCTCGCAACCGAGCAAGATATTGGACGGACGGCCCACGCAGTTCATATGCAGCGCGTAGTTCGCCTTGCCGAGCTCTTTCTCGTAGAGGATCCAGGCCACTGGATCGAGCCCGGCGCCGCCAACATCGGACGGCATGTTCGCAGCGTAGAGACCGGCGTCGATCGCCTTTTGCTTGAGCTCCTGTTGCAGTTCCGGCGCCAGCACGCCGGTTGCCTCGATCTCCGGCTCGTGCGGATAGAGTTCGTGCTCGACGAATTCGCGCGTCGCCTTGATGATCATCGACTGCTCGTCGGTGAATCCGAAATTCATGAGGACGAGCTCGTCAATGCGGCCGGTGACACCAGCTCGCGGCACTCGCGCGCTGTATCCGGACCGTCTGCGCTCGAGTCCAGCCCGCGGTCGGCCTGTGCTGCGAGCCGCAACTCGGCTGGTATATCCACCGATCGATAGGCAAGCAGGTAGACCAGCGTGGCAACCAACAGCCCCACCGGCATGGCCACGTCGGCACCGCCGAGCGCGCGTGCGACCGGACCCTGGTAGAGACCGGTGCTGACAAAAGGCAGCATCGCCGCAAACCCTAAGCCGTAGGCCGACAAGCCGCGCCAGTTCCAGCGGCCGTACAGACCGTGCGGATTGAAGATCTCGCGTATCGAATAGTGCGTCTTGCGGACCAGATAGAAATCAACCAGATTGATCGCGGTCCACGGCGTGAACAGATACAGCAGGATCGCCAGCAGATCGCCAAATCCTTTGACGAAATCCCCGGAGACGGCAAAAGCGATCAGATGCGCGACCAGCGCGACGGCCAGGACCGACAGCACCCGCTTCACTCGTGTCGAACGAAGCGGGTGAAACGAATCAACCACGCTCAGCAGCGTGAGCGAGGCGCCGTAGTAGTTGAGACTCGCCATGGTGAGCAATCCGACCAGCGCCGCGCCGAGCAGCACCTTTCCAAAACCGGGAAATACGGTATCGCCCGCGGCTTGCAGCGCCGTGGCAACGGACAGCCCGGGGCTGACGGCCGCGGCCGCCGCGCCCACCAGCATGGTCCAGCCGCTGCCGAGAAACGCGCCCGCATAGGTCCAGACAAACGGCGCCTTCACTCCGACGCTGCGCGGCAGATAGCGCGAGTAATCGGAGACGTAGAACGCGCCGCTCAGCTGATAGGCCGCCGCGGCAAAAAACTGCGCCAGCACCGGTACCGGGTGCAGATTCTCCAGCCGCAGCGCGCCCGCCGGTAGCTGCAGCGTCCACGCGGCGCACAGCGTAAAGATACCGAGCGCCGCGATCAGTACGTAGGCGAGGTAGCGTTGCGCAGTATGAATGAGATCGTAGCCGACGATCGACACGGCGACGGCGATCGCGGCAAATGCGCTGCCGGCTGGCAGCGGATCCAGGCCCGCCATGCGCTGCGCGGTATCCCCGGCGAGCACTTCGTTAAAGGCGTTGTAGCCCACGTAGCTGATCAGGGCCACCACCCACACCAGCAGCGCTCCCATATAGCCGAATTGCGGCCGCGACTGGATCATCTGCGGCAGGCCGAGTTGCGGGCCCTGCGCTGCATGGAACGCCATGAAGAAGGTACCGACCGCGCAACCCAGCACGATCGCGATGCAGCTCCAGATAAAGTTCGCCCCCAGCGCCACCCCGATGACCCCGGTCGCGACGCTGGCGAGCTGCGTCCCGCTCGTGAACCAGACCGGCCACAGATGCCACGCCTTGCCGTGGCGCTCCGCCGCCGGCACGTAGTCGATGGAGCGTGCCTCGATCACGGCGTCAGCGCCCGCGCCACACGGGTGCGCGTTTGGCCGCGAAGGCGCGCGCTCCCTCCTGCTGATCATCGCTCGCATACAGCGATGCCACGGCCGGCCAGCGCCGCTGCCGGATGTGCTCCATGGCATCCCGAAAGCTCAGCACCTCGCTCTCACGCGCCACCTCTTTGATGGCCGCGAACACCAGCGGCGGACCATTGGCAAGCACGGTGGCAATGCTTCGTGCCCGCGCCATCAGATCAGCCGCGACCACGACCTCATTGACGATCCCGCGGTTGTACGCTTCCCAGACATCCATCCAGCGCCCCAGCAGCAGCAGTTCCATCGCGACGTGATAGGGGATGCGCTTGGGCAGCCGGACGGTGGCCGCGTCCGCCAGGGTGCCGGCGTTGATTTCCGGAAGCGCGAAGCGCGCATGGTCGGCCGCGACAATCAGATCGGCTGCGAGCGCAAGTTCAAAGCCGCCGCCTACCGCCAGACCATTCACGGCCGCGATGACCGGTTTGTTGAGATCGGGTAGCTCCTGGAGTCCGCCGAATCCGCCCACGCCGTAGTCCGCCTGGGCGCTCTCGCCGGCCGCCGCCGCCACCAGATCCCAACCGGCGCAGAAGAATTTCTCTCCACTGCCACTGACGATCGCGACCCGAAGCGCCGCATCGTCGCGAAACTCCGCGAATGCGCGACCCATCAGTCGGCTGGTAGCGGCATCAATTGCGTTCGCCTTCGGCCGATCGAGCAGCACCTCGAAAATGGCGCCGTTGCGAGTGGTCTTAACCGGGCAGTCACTCATGCGATTGATCCTCGGTGATGCGAATGAGCGCATCGACCGCCACCGCACCGCAGCCGGCAGGTCGGACGATGAGCGGATTGACCTCGAGCTCCAGCAGGCGGTGTTGTTCGTTGAAAGCGAAGTCTTGAATAATGAGCACCGCGCCTGCGGCCGCGTCGATGTCACCGACCGGCCGGCCCCGGTGGCCGGCCAGAAGCACGCCGACCTTGAGTGCGCGGATCGCGGCCATTATCTCGGCGCGCGATGCGGGCAGCGTGAGAATGCGGCTGTCGCCGACCAGGTTGACCAGGGTTCCGCCTGAGCCAAGCAGCAGGTACCAGCCGAACACGGGATCGCGCTTGATGCCGACGATGAGTTCGGCCACCGGGTCGCCGACCATCTGCTCGACCAGCAGTGCTTCGCCCATAGGAGCAAGTTCGATCGCCGCGGCGCGCACTGCGGCCGCATCGCCAACACCAAGCCTCAGGGCACCGATGTCGGTCTTGTGGGCAATTGCCGCTCCAACCGATTTCACCGCGACCGGGAAGCCGATCTCGGTGGCCGCATCGACGGCTGCCGCTACGCTGGCGGCAAGCTGGCCGGCCGGAACCTTCAATCCGCAGGCCGCCAGACGACGCTTGGCGTCCCATTCGGACAACGAACGCGCCGCACCCGATGGCGTCGGCATCGCCCACAGCGTGCATGCCGATGCAGCGCGCAACAGCTCGCCGGATTCTGCCGCCGCGGCGACGGCCGCCATGGCGTCGTCCAGGCCGCACAGCGCCGCAATACCTGCCTGCGCCAGCTGCTGCGATCGATGCTCGGGCAGGGTTTCGGCAAGCGTGGAGACGACCGCCACGCGGGCGCCGGTAGCGCGGGTCGCGGCAATGACGGCGCTGACGGTCGCCTGGTAGCTGGCGTCGGAACATCGATCGCGCCGTGGGAAGTCGAGCACCAGCAGCGTCAGGTCATAGCCCGCCTCCATGACGGCGGCATAGATCGCGCCCAGGGCCGCCTCATCGCCCCAGCTGAAATTGTGATAGTCGAGCGGATTGCTCGCCGTGGCCAGATCAGGCAGCGTCGCGGCGACCCGCTGCGCCTGGGTGGGCGTCAAAGGGCGCAAGCGCAGCCCACAGTCCCCGGCCGCGTCGGCAACCAGGCTGGCCTCACCGCCGGAGGAACTCATCGATGCGATGTCGCGCCCTGGAAGAGGTCCGTGAAGCGCGAGCAGCTTGAGAGTTTCGATGAGAATCGAAATCGATCGCACGCGCACCACACCGGCGCGCCGCAGGAATGCCGTCCCCACAGCATCCGCGCCGGCGAGGGAGGCGGTATGACTCCATGCCAGCTCGGCACCCAGATCCGAGCGACCGGTCATGATCGCCACCATCGGGATACCGCGCCGCCGGGCGATGGCCGCAGCGTGCATGAAAGCCGTCGCGTCGCCGATGCCTTCAATGTGCAGGCCGATCGCCGTGACCCGCTCATCGTCCAACAGCGCCTGGATGGTGCCTGCCAGGTCGATCCCGGCCTGGTTACCCAGGGTCACCACATAGCCGATCGGCAGACCGCGTAACTGCATGGTCAGATTCAGCGCGATATTGCCGGACTGTGTGACGATGGCGACGCCGCGCGTTTGGCGCGTGCCGCCCTGCTGCTCCGGCCACAGGGCAACACCATCGAAGTAATTGATGAAGCCGTGACAGTTCGGGCCGAAGAACGGCATGCCGTCAGATGCAGTTCGCAGTTGCGCCTGCAGTTCCGAGCCCTGCACACCGAGCTCGGCGAAACCCGAGGCATAGCACACCGCCCCACCGGCGCCGCGCGCCGCGAGGGCGTGGATTACTTCCAGGCTGGTGTGCCGGTTGACGGCCACGAACGCCGCATCGGGGGCGCCTGGCAACTCACTGACCGAGCGATAGACCGGCAGCCCCTCGATCTGATCGAGCCGCGGATGCACCGGCCACAACTGGCCGGCAAATCCGATCCGCCGGCATTGCCGGATCACTTCCGCGCCCGCGCGCCCACCCACGATTGCAAGCGTGCGCGGACGCAGCAGGCGCGTCATCGCGCCATGATTCGCCAGCGGCCTCGACACACAACGGCCCAACAGGAGGGTAGACATCGGCCGGCATTCCTCATCCATGGTCCGTAAGGATGCTCAGGGGGCGAATGTACGTGGCCGACGGGTCGATACTTGACGAAAATGGTCGCAATGGCGACCATTTTGATCAGGCGGCAATCGCCCGGGGCGACCTGACATGACACGAACCAGACCCTACCGGATCGGCTTCCTGCTGCTGCCGGACTTTTCCTACTTCGGATTTGTGGCGGCGGTTCAGCCCCTGTTCCTTGCGAACTGGCGCGCGCAGCGAACGATATTCGAATGGGCGACGCGCTCCGCAGACGGCAAGCCGGCACGCGCCAGCAACGCTGCGCTGATACCGGTGGATGACTCCATTGCCGCTGATCATGACTTTCAGACCCTGCTGGTGCTGGCCTCGTTCGAGCCGAAATTGCATGCTCACAACGTACGGCTGCGCAGCGCGTTGCGCCGTGCCGCTAGTTTCGGCATCGAAATTGGCGGAATTGAAACCGGCAGTGAACTGCTCGCGGCCGCCGGACTGCTCGACGGGCACATCGCTGCCGTTCACTGGGACAACCTGGCGGGATTCCAGGAGCGCTATCCGAAGGTCAGAGCGAAAGCCCAGCTCTACAGCGCGGAACGGCGACGCCTCACCTGCGGCGGCGGCACTTCCGTCATCGACATGATGCTTTGGCTGGTGGCGCGGGAATCCGACCCCGGTCTTGCCAACGAAGTCGCGCAGCAGATGCTGGTCGGACGGCCGCGGGTCGCGACGGACGAGCAACTGACAACGGTGACGCCCGCGCAAGCGGGCATCGGTGGCGCGGTACATTCGGCAGTCGCACTGATGGAAGCGTCGGTCGAAGAGCCGCTGCGCGCCGCTGAGATTTCCCGCCGGGTAGGTCTGTCGCCGCGCCAGTTACGCCGCCAGTTCCAGCGCTCCATGGGCACGACTCTGATGCGTGCTTACCTCATGATCCGGTTGTCCAGGGCGCATAATCTGCTGCAACAGACCGACCTGCCTGTGACCAGCATAGCCATCAGTTCCGGCTTCCGGTCGCTCGAGCATTTCTCGCGCGCCTATCGCGGTGTGTTCGGTTGCGCGCCGAGCACCGACCGTCGCCAGTCCATCAGCGCGCCGATCTATCGCCAGAGCGGCAGGCGCAAGGCGCTGCAAAGGCGGGATTGCCGGAGATAGGACTCGAACCTACGACCCGCGCACGATCAACCGCGGCGACAAGGGAAGGAACGCGCCGGCAACGGGACCAGGCGACGGATAAATCCCAGGACCGCGAGCGCACGCGAGATCGCGCCAAAAGCAAGGATCGAGACCGACCGGACTACGAGCGATAACTAGCGCGACAGGTGTCGAAGGAATGTGAAAGGTACCCAGAGCGAGGTTCGGAACTACGACGAGTAGCGAATCCAAACCCAGTAGAAAAGTGGCAAACGCCTGCAGTGTCGAGCCGCGCCCGATTCACGTACCATCGCGACAGCCCAAGACAGGGAGTCCTTTTTCGGTCATGGTCAGGTTTACCGTAAATGGCCAGCAGCAGAGCGTCGATATTGACGCGGATACGCCGCTTCTCTGGGTGCTGCGGGATCATCTCGGGCTCACTGGCACGAAGTATGGCTGCGGTCAGGCGCTTTGTGGCGCCTGTACCGTGCATGTCGATGGTGCGGGGGTGCGCTCGTGCCTGCTGCTGCTGAAGGCACTCGAGGGCAAATCTGTCGTGACCATCGAAGGGCTGTCGAAAGACCGGAGTCACGCCGTGCAACGCGCGTGGATCGAGCTCGACGTGCCCCAGTGTGGCTACTGTCAGTCGGGGCAGATCATGTCGGCGGTGGCCCTGCTGCGCGATAACCCAGCGCCGAGTGATGACGACATCAACGCGGCGCTCGCGGGCAACATCTGCCGCTGCGGTACTTACGCGCGCATTCGCAAAGCCATCCACCGGGCCGCCGAATTGCTCCGAGGGGCTCAATCGTCATGAGCATCCGATCGCGCGGGATTCGCCCGACCGATCACTCGCGTCGCAAGTTTCTGCAGCGCACGGCTCAGCTCGGAGGCGGGCTCGTATTTGCGCTGGCTCTGCCCGGGATTCAGAGCGGCTCGCGGGGCGCAGCCCTGTCGAGCAGCCAGCTCAACGCCTGGCTGCGGATCGGCAGTGACGATTCCATCACCATCCTCGTCGATCGCTCGGAGATGGGGCAGGGTGTCTACACCGCGTTGCCGACGCTGATCGCCGAGGAGCTCGAAGTCGATCCTTCTCACATCAATGTCGTTGCCGCACCGGTGGGGGAGCCTTACGTCAATGTGCTCAATGGCGGTCAAGTGACCGGCACCAGCAACAGCGTCCCGGAAGCCTGGGAGAAGCTGCGCAAGGCCGGAGCCCAGGCGCGATCGATGCTGATCGCGGCGGCGGCGCGGCGGTGGCACGTCGATCCGGCGACCTGTCGTGCGAGCAGCGGTACAGTCATCGGCGCCCAGGGCAAGGTCGCGAGGTACGGGCAGCTGGCCGAGGCGGCCTCGAAGCTGCCCGTCCCAAAGGATGTGGCGCTGAAGAGTCCGGAGGAATTTCGCCTGATCGGCAAGCCCTTGGCACGGCTCGATACGCCGAGCAAGGTGGACGGCAGCGCTGAATTCGGTCTCGACGTGAAGCTGCCCGGCATGCTGCACGCGGCCATCGCGCTCAGCCCTGTGCTTGGTGGCAAAGTCGGATCGGTCGACTCGGCCGCCGCGCTCGCGCTGCCCGGTGTACGACGGGTCCTGCCCACCGAGAGCGCAGTCATCGTCGTGGCGGAG
This sequence comes from Steroidobacteraceae bacterium, assembly GCA_036262215.1. GTDB lineage: Bacteria > Pseudomonadota > Gammaproteobacteria > Steroidobacterales > Steroidobacteraceae > FEN-1191. The sequence continues at coordinate 5,222 of DATAJH010000190.1, read as the reverse complement.
CACTTCTGGCAGGCCAAGAAGGCGCGGGATGCCCTGCGCATCGACTGGCAGCCGGGCCCCAATGCGACTCTGGACAATGCAGCGATCTGGGCGCGCATCAACGAGGGCGCCACCAGGCCCGGGCTCTCGGCACTCGCGAGCGATGATGTGGACGCTGCGCTCAAGGGCGGTCACGCCACCGAAGCTCTCAAGGGAGCGGCCAAAACCTTCGCTGCCGTGTACGAGCTACCGCTGGTGGCGCACGCGACCATGGAGCCCATGAACTGTACGGCCGACGTCAAAGCCGATCGCTGCGATGTGTATGTCGGGACGCAGGTCCAGCAGTTGACGCAGGCCGCGGCGGCCGAAGCGGCGGGCCTGAAGGCTGCCCAGGTCAATGTTCACACGACACTGCTCGGCGGCGGCTTCGGGCGCCGTCTGGAAGTGGACTTCGTGCCCGCGGCCGTGACGGCGTCGAAGGTCGTCGGCGCGCCGGTGAAACTGATCTGGACCCGCGAAGATGACATGACGCATGACGTCTACCGCCCGCCTGCGCGCGAGGCCGTGAGTGCCGGGCTGGACGAGCACGGCAAGCTCACTGCCTGGATGCTCCATATCACGAGCCCGTCGATCACGGCCCGCTTCGATCCGACGAACAAGGATCCTTTCGATTCGGTGATCGAGTACGTACAGAACTTTCCGTACGCCGTGTCGAACTTCGACTTGAGCTATACGCGCCAGGAGATCGGCATCGACGTGGGCTATCTGCGTTCAGTCAGTCACGCGCCGAATTGCTTCGCCATCGAAAGCTCGATTGACGAGATCGCCGCACTGATCTCCAAGGATCCGCTCCAGTTGCGCAAGGAGCTTCTGGCCGGCAAGTCGCGACACCTGCAGGTACTCGACGCCATCGCCGAGCGTGCGGGCTGGGGCCATGCAGTCAAGGGTCGCTACCAGGGTCTCGCCTTCATGGAAGGCTACACGTCCTGCATCGCCCAGGTGGCGGAAGTGTCCGTCGAGGATGGCGAGCTCAAGATTCACAAAATCACGTGCGTCATCGATTGCGGACAGACCGTCAATCCGCGCATCGTCGAATCGCAGCTCGAGAGCGGCATCGTCTATGGACTCTCGGCCGCGCTGTGGGGCGACATCACCCTTCGTGGCGGGCGCGTGCAGCAGCGTAACTTTAACGATTACCGTGTGCTGCGTCTCGATGAGACGCCTGCTCTCGAGGTCCACATCCTGCCGAGCGATGCCAAGCCCGGTGGCATAGGGGAGACCGGCGTTCCTCCGGTGGCACCGGCGCTCTGCAATGCTATCTTCGCCGCCACGGGGAAGCGTGTGAGATCGCTGCCGATCGCGGCTCACAAGCTCATCTGAGCCCCTGAGTGACGCGCGGTCTCGGCATCATTTGTCCTCGGCGATTACGATCTCATCGCCCAAGTGCTGTGCCGGCTGAATATCTGCTTTGCTCGCGGTACGAAAAAATGCCTCCAGGCCTTAGTGCTTGATTAGATTGCCGGAGATAGGACTCGAACCTACGACCCGCGCATTACGAACGCTAGTCGGCCTCTTTTGCGCGCCGTGATATACTATTAAGTTCTTGAATATACTGACCTGTGAAGGCCAGTCGCGGCCACTGACGGCGAGCGTTTCCGCACAAAAACCGGCGCACTGAAGTTGCTTCTCGTAGCGACTCAAGAGCACATCGGCGAGCTCATCGCCGGCGCTGGCGGCAGCTTGTGCAGGAACAGATCATCGATGACCAGGAGGTTTGCGGCTTTGAGCAGCGCGCTGAACTTGCGCAGTTCGCCGAGTTCGCGGGTTACGGCGCGCACACCGCTTAGTGCGACAACGCCGACATCATGCCTCGATCGAGGATGGCAAAAACCCCGAGCCGCTGGACCAGTTGGCGGCGATAAACCAGACCGCGCACGCGCGTGAATGAGCTACTTTCTGTTTCAACTACCAGCAGATGGTTGGCACGGGTCCTTTCGAGTAGTCGCAGCAGGTCATTCACGGTGGCGTCGATGACAGTCTGCCAGTCGATAATCGGTACGCGCCCGGCATCGGTCATGACATCGGCCACACGATGGGCATTCCTACGTGTGCCGCGCTTGCGTTTGATGTCTTCGACAGTTATTAGCCCTACGACATGCCGCTCATCTGTTACGAGCAACGCGCCAACACCCACCCGAGCCATTTTGTCCAGCATCTCTTCGAGCCCGCAATCCTTGCTGACGGTCCACAGGTCTTCATTTGTTGAATCGCATACGACGCGCACGGCCGAATCATTTATGCCTACACAGGGCGGCTCCGTTCTCCAGGACGGTGCTAATCCTACCGGTGTTCCCCTTGACGCTAGTAGTGAGGAAGAGTCGTGCGTACCGGTGTTCATAGTGTTCGGCTCCATTGTTTGGGGAGAACCTAGCAGGCAGACCTGTCAGACCGTCATGAAGTTCCGAAAGTTACCGTTTGTTAATTGGCGGCAAGCCGAGTGCGATCTCCCCTTGCGCTTGCCTCTGCATTTGCTGAATTTAAAATATCTACAGTTTTGCCGCGCTGTGGATTGGTTCCACGGCCTGGCGATCGACACACACATTTCAGCGCCGAATTCCGGAGAGTTCTTGTGTCGATCGAATCTGATCCACGATTTACGACAGAAGCCGTTGACGGCGGCTACACTGGAGTAAATGCAAGCCGACACCAGACTGGTTGCAAGCATCGTTGCAGGCGCATTCTTCATGCAACTGCTCGACGGCACGATCATCAACACCTCGCTGCCGCAGATGGCGCAGAGCTTCGGCGTAACGCCGGTAGGCGTCAGCATAGGCATCACGATCTATCTGATGTCGGCGGTGGCGATCATGCCGCTGAGCGGCTGGCTGGCCGACCGCTTCGGATCGCGCAATGTGTTCACCGCGGCGATCGCCGTCTTTACGGTGGCGTCGCTATGTTGCGGCCTGGCCCGCGGCTTGACCCAGTTCGGCGTGGCGCGTGCGGTGCAGGGCGTCGGCGGGGCGCTGATGACGCCGGTCGGACGCCTGGTCGTGCTGCGTAGTACGCAGAAATCGGAACTGCTGCACGCGATCGCGCTGATCACGTGGCCGGCGCTGGCCGCACCGGTAGTGGCTCCTGCGCTTGGCGGCTTGATCACAACGTACATCTCCTGGCGCTGGAATTTCCTGCTGAACGTGCCATTGGGCGCGCTGGGCGCGGTCCTGGCGCTGCGCTTCGTTCCCAACACCATGGCCGACACACGGCCGCGGATGGACTGGCGCGGGTTTGTGTACGCCGCACTGTCGCTCACGGCGCTGCTGTACGGATTGCAGTCGCTCACCCAGGAGCGAGTAGACGGCTGGCTCTCAGGCGGCCTGATATCGGCTGGCACGGCGCTCGCCATCATGGCGATTCGGCATTTTTCCCATGCCCGACATCCGCTGCTGCAGCTCTCCGCGGCGCGTGTGCGCACCTACGCCATGACCAGCATCAGCGCCGGGCTGGCGTTTCGGGCCGCGATAAGCGCGACGCCATTCCTGCTGCCACTGCTGTTCCAGTTGATCTTCGGCCTGAGCGCTCTGGCGTCCGGAATGCTGGTGCTGGTCTATTTCGTCGGCAACATGGGAATCAAGCCGCTGACGACGCCTATCCTGCGGCGCGTGGGATTTCGCACCGTGCTGGTGGTCAACGGGGTGCTGGCCGGACTGGCCATCATGGCGTGCGCGTTGTTGACGCCGCAGACGCCGCGAGCGCTGGTGGTCGTGGTACTGCTGCTGGCGGGAATGACCCGCTCGATGCAGTTCACCGGGTTCAATTCACTGGCGTTCGCCGACATCAGCGCCGAACAGCGCAGTTCAGCGGCGACCCTCTCCAGCGTGCTGGAACAGGTGGCGGCGGTCCTGGGGGTAGCCTCGGGAGCCATCGTGCTCAACCTGTGCCAGAGGTTCTGGGCCGAAAGCGCCGTGTCGCCGGGCGCCTTCCGCATCGCCTTTATGCTGGCGGGCATCACAGCCGCCGCCGCGGCCTTGTCATTTCGGCGCCTGCACGCCGACGCCGGCATCGAGATCAGCGGCCACCGCGCCGGGCGCGGGTAGCGCGCCACTGTCGGCCCGCGACTCGAATCGCAGCTCCGGGGCGGACTACCTGGGCGTGCCGCGAAGTCCCATTGTGCGCATGCGTACGAATCCCAGCGCCCCGGCGGTGACCATCGCAAAAGGTATAAGCAATGCCGCTAGCCCAAATCCGTGGCGCATGGATTCGAGCCATTCGTAACACAGCATGCCGAGCGGCGGCGCGACCAGCCCGCGCACGCCGGTCAATGTCACGTGCACGCCCATGTAATGCTGCGCGCGGCCCAGCGTCGCGAAGTCGTTATGCCCCAGATTCCAGCCGAGGTTGGCGCCGGCGTAGCTCAGGCCCAGCAGCACGCTTCCGGGCCAGAGTAGCCACGGCACGCGCAGCACCACTGCCACGCCCATGAAGGTCATGGCCGCGACCAGCGCCCAGCATTGACGCGAGCGATAGTCGATGACGTGGCCCTGGTCGAACAGTCGCGCCCAGGCCGGCAGGAACACGGGCATCAGCAGCAGCGGCAATGCAGTCAGCAGCAGCACCTGCGTAGTGCTCGACAGATGCAGCCGATCGCTGAATAACACCACCATCAGCGCATTCAACATCAGGTTGCCCGATCCGTACAGGCTCATCCAGAACATGTAGCGACGGAACCCCGGGTCGGCGCGCAGGATCTGACGCAGCATGGCGAGACTGAAGGGTGCGGCGCCGACACCCTCCCCGGCCTCGGCGGCCAGCAACAGGTACTCGCGCCGTACACGCACCGCACGGTAAAGCCAGGCGGCCGTCAGCCCCGCGAGCGCCGCAAGCAGGTAGATCCAGCGTGCGAGGGATGGCTGTCGATCGAGCAGCCAGCCGGTGGCCAGTGCCACCGCGGCCATGCCGACCTCGTTGTAGACGACGATGCGCCCGGTCACCCGCGCCATGACATGACGCGGGTAATTGGCAGTCCAGATCGCGGCGCGTACCGTGAGTACCCCGGCCCACAGCATGCGCGCGACGATCACCGCTACAATCGTCATCACTAGGCCGCCGCCGGCGTTCGGGGCAAAGGCGATGAGGCCGACGCAGAATGCAAAAGCGGCCAGTAATGCCACCAGCAAAGAGACCCGGGAGCGTCCGTGCGCCAGATTTGCCCACGCAAAGCTGATGATATTCGCCATCGCGGGCGC
>DATAJH010000189.1:0-8520 GCA_036262215.1 Steroidobacteraceae bacterium | reverse complement strand
TTCGTGCCGGTCTATTTCGGTTACGAGCGCATCGTCGAGGGCCCGACTTACATCGGTGAGCTGTCGGGCCAGCCGAAGGAGAAGGAATCGGTCTCAGGCCTGCTGCGCACGCTGGGCAGGCTGCGCCAGCGCTTCGGTAATGTGCACGTCAATTTTGGCGAGCCGATCTATCTCGACAAGCTGCTCGATCGCTACGCTCCGGACTGGCGCAGTACGGTGTTCGACGATCAGAACCGGCCGCCGTGGGTCGGCGCGCTGGTGGACGAGCTGGCGCCGACGATCATGCGTCACATCAACTCCGCGGCTGCCGTGACCCCGGTCAATCTGCTGGCATTGGTGCTGCTGGCGACCCCGCGGCAATCGATGCTCGAGACCGATCTGCTGCGCCAGATCGACACCATGCAGTCGGTGCTGGCGGCAATTCCTTATGGCGATCGGGTAACGGTGACCCGCCAGAGCGCGGCCCAGGTGGTCAACTACGGCGTGACGATGAAGATCATCACGCGCGAGCGTCACCCGGCGGGCGATATCGTGCGCATGAGCCCGGAGCATGCGGTGCTCGCGACCTACTACCGCAATAACGTATTGCACCTGTTCGCGATGCCGTCGCTGATCGCCTGCTGCTTTCTCGCCAACGCGCAGTTGCGTACGGAAGATGTGCAGCGACTCGCCGCCCGCATCTATCCGTATGTGGCGGCGGAACTGTTCATGCGCTGGAGCGAGGATGAGCTGGGCGGGATTGTTGAACGTGCGCTGGTGTCGCTCGCCTCGCTCGGGCTGCTGGAAGGCGGCGGCGATGGCGCGGGCTGGCGGCGGCCGGCGCCGACCTCCGAGGCCGCGATGCAGCTGTCGTTGCTGGCGCAAACCACGATCCAGACCATCGAGCGCTACTACCTCGCGATCGCTTTGCTGGTGCGGGCCGGCAGCGGGGCGATCTCGCAGAAGCTGCTCGAAGAGCGCTGCCAGCTCATGGCTCAGCGTATGACCATGCTCTACGGTTTCAATTCGCCGGAGTTCTTCGACCCCAGCCTGTTCGAGAACTTCATCGATCTGCTGCGCGCCCGCGCTGTGGTGCGGGTCGATGATTCGGGCCGGTTGCTGTTCGACGATGTGCTGATCCGGGTGGCGGCTGACGCCCAACTGGTGCTGTCGGAGCAGATTCGCCACAGCATCCTGCAGGTCACCCACGGCTAGCGCACCGGCATCAGATCGCTGATCGGCGGCAACTGCCGGGAGGGATTGAACCATGCGGCGCATTTTTGATAATGAAAAATGCGCCGCATGGTTCAATCCCTCCAGGTGATTATCACCGAACATCGACCATATGCGCCGGTGCGCTGGCCGTGGGTGCCTCTATCAGCGTGGCCACAGCCAGCCGAATACACCGGCCATCAGCAGCGCATAGATCAGGCCGTCGATCATGTACTTCACGGTCGCGCTCCACCGGCGCTGCCACCAGATTGACTGGTGCGGCTGGCCCATCGCCAGCCCCATGAAAGCCACCGTGCCCACGACCCGGAACACACCCAGGTATGGGGCTCCCGCGGACAGCGTACGGCTGGCCAAGTAGCCGCAGATCAATGCGATGATCAGCAGATAGACGAACCACTGCGCCAGCGGTTTGCCCATGTTCAGCTCGCCGCCGGCAGACAGCGTCAGCACTACGATCGGACCGCGGCGCCGCTTTTCGAGAAACTCCGGCGCCCGCATCTGCGCGGCCGACGATATGTGCGGCGCCATGTAGTCGCCCGGCTCGATTCGCGCCGCGCGCAGGGTCTCGAGCAGCGCATCCTCCTGCGGCAGCTGGCGCATATCGTTGCGATGATGCCCAACGACCATATGCAGCAGCCAGCTCGCCACAAAGGCGATCACGGCGGATATCAGGATCGGCAGCCACAGCGACAGTAGTGAGACCATGTGTCATCCCCCGAAGTTTTTATTCGAGCCGACCGACGATGTACAACGATGTGCGCGCCGGCGCAACTTTCATACCGCTGTTGCGGCCGCTCGCTCGCCGAGCGCCTGACTCCAGGCTTGCAGCTTGCGGGCATAGCTCCAGCTGGCGTTAGCCGGGCTGGTGGAAGGCAGGCAGCGGATGTCGAGCTGCGGAAACTCGCGCGCCAGCGGCTGGCCGAAATGGCGCTGCAGAGCCGTAAAGGCAGTGCCGCCGTTGCAGCACAAGCGCCTGACGTCGCCCGCGCGCAGCATCGGCAACAGCTCATTGGCGATCGCCGAATCAAGCTCGATTGCGGTGTCGAGGCTGCCGCTGCGCACGCAGGATTGCAGCACGTCCCACAAGCCCAGACCCTGGTCGAGCAGCGCCTGCAGGCGCTGCGCATAAGGTAACTCGGGGCCGGCGCCGCAGATCGCACCCATGATGTTCCAGAACTGGTTGCGCGGATGTGCGTAGTACTGCTGCGCGGCGAGTGAGGCCACTCCGGGCATGCTGCCCAGGATCAGGATTCTGGTGCCGGACCCGAACAGCGCCGGAAAGCTATGGACACGCGCGGACGGCATGCGGCGCACCCGCTCAATCGTCGGCGACGCGGCCACGCAGGCGCTTGACCTGCTTGCGTTCGCGTTTGTGATCCAGGCGCCGCTGGCGCGAGCCCAGGGTCGGACGCGTCGCGTGGCGCTTTTTCGGTACCACACTGGCGCGTGCGATCAGCTCCTCGAGGCGCGACAGGGCCTCGCGCCGGTTGCCCTCCTGGGTGCGGTGATTGCGGGCGATGATCAGCAGCGTGCCGTCGGCGTTCAGGCGGCTGCCGGCCATGGCGCGCAACCGCGCCTTGACCGGGGAGCTAAGCGCCAGCGTGCCGGCCAGATCAAAGCGCAGCTGGGCGGCGGTTGCGACCTTGTTGACGTTCTGGCCGCCCGGTCCCGAGCCGCGCACGAACTGGAACTGCAGATCCTGTTCGGGGATGCTGGCGATGTGCTTCACGGCGGCGGCTCGCCATGGCGTACGTAGATTTCCCGCTGGGCGACCGGAATGGTGATTCCGGCATCGCGAAACAGCCGCCAGATGGCGCGATTGACGTCGGAGCGCACGTTGTTGACGCCGGCTTCGGGATCGGCGATCCAGAAGCGCAGCTCCAGGTCCATGCCGTGATCGGAGAACTGCATCAGGCGCGATACCGGCGGCGGCTCGCGCAGAATGCGCGGATTATTCTCGGTCGCGTGCATCAGCACCGCCAGCGCCAGTTCCGGATCATCGCGGTAGCTGACGCGCACCGGCAGCTTCAGGCGCACCTTGCGGTCGGAATAGCTCCAGTTGATCACCGGATTGGTGATGAGCTGCTGATTGGGCACCAGCGTCTCGACCCCATCACGGTCGCGCACCACGACGTAACGGCCGCGCAGTGCCTGCACCCAGCCGAAGCTCTCGGTGCTGGTGCCCGGCATGCCGGTGAAGCTGATCACATCGCCCGGTTTGATCGACTTGTCCATCAGCAACACGAAGCCGCTGACGAAATTGCTGGCAATGGACTGCAGTCCGAAGCCCAGCCCGATTCCCACGGCTCCTGTCAGCACCGTCAGCGCCGTCAGATCGACGCCGGCTGCATTGATGCCGAGCAGCACGCCCAGGCCGACCAGGAAGAAGTAGGTAAACTTGGTGATGCCGATCCGGGTCGATAGTGCAATCGACTCGACGTGCATGATGCGCCGCTCGGCCGCGCGCGCGGCCACGCTGGTGACCAGCACGAACACGGTGATGATCACCAGCCCCTTGAGCAGCGCCCAGAGCGTGAAGCGTCCCTTGCCGGGCAGCAGATTGATTGCGTCCAGCGTGTTCTGGATGGCGTCGAGCCAGCCCACGAGCTGGAACGATATCGCCAGCCAAACCAGCAGCGTCAGGCGCGTCTCCCAGGTGCGCATCCAGGAGCGCGGACCGAGCGCCAGGCGCAGCAGGTACATCGCCAGCCGCACCAGGATCAACGCCGTGGCCAGCTGCATGGCGACATCGAGCAGTGCCGCCGGCGAGCCGAGCGCTGCGATCACGGTGCGGGCGACCAGCAGCGCCGCCAGCGCCACCACCAGCGGTGTTTCGATCAGCAGGATTTCGATCAGCCGCACGCGCGCGCCGCGCAGACCCAGTAGCGCCAGATGCCGGGCGCGCCAGCGGCGCACCATGCCGGCGGCGCTCAGCGCGGCCACGCCGCTCGCGGCGATTACGCCGACCTGCAGCAGCACCTCGCCGGCGGTGGCCGTGGCGAGAAACGACTGGATGATGCCGCCGTCAGTGGTGCTCACAGGCACTCATCGCAGGCCGTCATCCGGGAGCGTGGTCACGGCAGCTGCGGCCTTCAGGCATTGAGATCGGGTATGAGCTGGCTCTCGAGCTTCATGATCAGGTCCTTGAGCACCAGCTTGCGCTTCTTGAGGCGTTTGAGCTGCAGCTCATCGATATGGATATCCATCGACAGGCGCGAGATGACCTCATCCAGATCGCGATGTTCGATGCGCAGCTGCCGCAGTTTCTCGACATTGCGGAACAGGTCGCGGTCGACATTGTCTTCCTGATCGCTCATTCCCTTGATCGCCCTGTGACCGTCGGCTGCTTGGCTCCGCCACCGAGGCAATTGGCTTGCGGGGCCGTTATAAGCCCAGGCGGGCCATGATCGGTGTTATCCGGTCCGGTAGCTTAGCGAAGCGACCCAGCGGACGCCATGGCAACCCGGGCTCGTGGAAATCCGAGCCGATCGAGCCGGCAAGATCGAAGCGGCGTGCGAGTGTCGCGGCGCGATCGGCATCGCCCGGGCCCATGCCGGGCAGACTGACCTCGAGACCGGCGCCGCCGGCGGCTTTGAATTCTCCGAGCAGCTCGCGCAGCACGCCATTGGACACCTTATAACGGTGCGGATGCGCCAGCACCGCCGCGCCCGCGGCTGCGGTAACGCAGTGCACCGCGCACGCCAGATCCGGCCATTGCGCAGCGACATATCCGGACCGGCCGCGCTTGAGCCAGCGGTCGAAGGCGGCCTGCACCGTAGCCGCCAGTCCGCGCGAGCACAGGCCACGCGCCAGGTGCGCGCGGGTCGGTGCCGCCGCCGCCAGTGCCTCGGCGGCGAGCTCGACCCCGGGCAGGCCGGCGTGTGACAGGCGCTGTCCCATGGCCGTGATCCGTTCACGGCGCAGTAGCAGCACCGTCGCGCAATGCGCGTTGAATGGCGCATGGCCGCGGTCTATGCCGAGGCCGATGACGTGAATCTCGCGATTGCGCCACAGGCAGGTCAGCTCCACGCCCGGCACGAAGCGGATGCCATGCCGCTGGCAGGCGCTCTCGGCCTCATCACAGCCTGAGGCGGTATCGTGGTCGGTCAGCGCCAGCAGCTGCACCTGGCGCGCCGCGGCGAGTTCCACCAGCGCCGCCGGTGCCAGCACGCCGTCCGAGCAGCTGCTGTGGGTGTGCAGATCGATGCGCGAGTACATACCGGCGGGCGAGCGATCTAAAGGCCGCTGAGCAGCCCCACCCAGTCCCGGGTGCGGGCGCCAAAGGCCATGAATGACGGATTTGTGACGTCATCGCGCACGTTGTAACGCAGTGGCCGTCCATTCAGATCCACCACGCTGCCCCCGGCTTCCAGCACCACCGCCTGTCCGGCCGCGGTATCCCACTCCGAGGTCGGGCCGCGACGCACGTACAGGTCGCCACCGCCCTCGGCCAGCAGACCGAACTTGAGCGCGCTGCCGAGGCTGATGCGCACCTGCGGCCCCAGAGCCTCGAGTTTGCGATCCAGCTTGGCGTCGCCAAAAGAGCGGCTGCCAAGCACGCGCAGCGGCTCCGCGGGCACGCGCTGCACGTGGATTCGCGTACACACGCCATCGGCGCCGCGGCGGAAAGCACCGCTGCCGCGCGCCGCCGCATACATGACCGATCGGGCCGGCCCTGACAGCACGCCCAGCACCGGCTCGCCGTCTTCCACCAGTGCGATGTTGACGCTGAACTCGCCATTGCGCTTGACGAACTCGCGCGTGCCGTCGAGCGGATCGACCAGCCACAAGGTGTTCCAGGATCGGCGCTGGGCGAATACCTCCGGCAGCGATTCCTCGCCGAGCATCGGCCATTGCGGCGTCAGGCTCGCAAGTCCCGCGTCGATCACGCGCTGTGCTGCAAGATCGGCTTCGGTGCGCGGCGACCGGTCGTCCTTGAGCGTCACACTGAAACCGGCCTGGTAGATGCGCATGATCTCGCGGCCGGCCGCATCGGCAATGTCCATCACGGCGGGCAGCCACGCCGACAGCTGCTCGGGACTCAGACTCATGCGTTCGGCTCCACCATAGGCTTTATAATATCCGACTCCATGAACGCCACCGCCAACGGCCCCGCGAGCGAGCCGGCGCTGAGCGCCGCCGACTGGGCGCGGATCGAGACCGTGCTGCTCGATCTGGACGGCACGCTGCTCGATCTTGCGTTCGACAATTTCTTCTGGCGCACGCGGGTGCCGGAAGCATGGGCGCGCTCGCGCTCGATGAGCCCGGAGCAGGCGCAGGCTGAACTGCAGCCGCGTTTTCGCGCGCGCGAGGGCACGCTCGACTGGTATTGCATCGACTACTGGAGCCGCGAACTGGAACTGGATATCGCCGCGCTCAAGCATGTCGATGCGCACCACATCCGCTGGCTGCCGGGCGCGCGCGAGTTTCTCGGCCGCGTGCGCGCCCTGGGCAAGCGCCTGGTGCTGGTGACCAATGCGCATCCGACCACGCTCGCAATCAAGGACGCGCGCACCCAGGTGATCAGTCACTTCGACGCCGGCTTCAGCTCGCATAGCTTCGGCGCACCCAAGGAGCAGGTGCAGTTCTGGGTCGAGCTGGCCAAGGTGGAGCAATTTGATCCGGCGCGCAGCCTGTTCGTCGACGACAGCCTGCCGGTACTGCGCGCGGCACGCGCCGCCGGCATCGGCCTGATCTACGCCGTGCAGCGGCCCGACAGCAGCGCCCCTGCGCGGCTGCAGCCGGAGTTCCCGGCGGTGGATGCAGTCTCGCAGTTGCTGTAGGAGCGATCCGCGGAACTCTAGCGCCCTTGCCGCCGGCGCTGCGGACCACCGGGTCGTTGGCTGCGACCGGCGCCCGGACGCGGGCCGCCGCCGCGCCGCAGCGGCGGGGCGTGCGTCATCGGACGCGGCACGTGGGTCGCAGGGTCGAGCTTGGCCAGCAGATGCAGCGCCACCGGGGCTACCGGGATCTTGCGGCCGAGAAAGTCCTCGATGTCGGGCAGTCCGACCGCGTATTCCTCGCAGCCGAAGCTGATGGCATCGCCTTCGGCTCCGGCCCGCGCCGTGCGGCCGATGCGATGCACGTAGTCCGGGGCATCCTGCGGCAGGTCGTAATTGAATATATGGCTCACGTCCGGAATGTGCAGACCGCGCGAGGCCACATCGGTGGCGATCAGCACCGCCAGCTCCCCCTCGTGGAATTGCCGCAGGAACTTCAATCGTTTCGGCTGCGGCACGTCGCCCGACAGCGCCTGGGCGTTGAAGCCGTTGGCGCGCAGCGCGGTCTCCAGCTTCTCGGCGGTGCGCCTGGTATTGACGAACACCATGGTGCGATGGGCTTCGGTCTCGCGCAGCAGCCCGATCAGCAGCGGCAGCTTCTCCTCCATCGAGGGGAAGTAGATCACCTGACGGATGCGATCGATGGTGACCTTGTCGGGTTCGATGCGCACCAACTCGGGGTTGTTCATGTGCTCGTACGCCAGCTCGAGCACCCGGTGTGACAGCGTGGCGGAGAACAGCATCGATTGGCGGTGTTCGGGGCGCGGTAGCCGGCGCAGGATGTAGCGGATGTCGGCGATGAAACCGAGGTCGAACATGCGGTCGGCCTCGTCCAGTACCAGCACCTGCACGTGGCGCAGGTCGTACACCTGTTGCTTGAAGTAATCAATCAGCCGGCCGGGCGTGCCGACCAGCACATCGACGCCCTCGGCCAGCGTGCGCCGCTGCTGGTCGTAGTCGGTACCGCCGAACACCACCGCGAGCTTCAGGCCGGTGTGCTTGCCCAGCACCGCCGCGTCCTTGTGGATCTGTACCGCGAGTTCGCGCGTCGGCGCGACTATCAGCGCGCGGATCGAGGTGCGGCTGCGGTTGGGCGGCGCCGGCTTGGTGAGCAGCGACTGATACAGCGCCACCAGAAAGGCTGCGGTCTTGCCGGTGCCGGTCTGCGCCTGGCCGGCGACATCGCGGCCCTGCAGCGCTATCGGTAGCGTCTGCGCCTGAATCGGCGTGCAGTAGGTGAAGCCGGCATCCACGATTCCCTGTGCCAGCGCGGCGGTCAGGGGCAGGGAGCCGAAGGTCATTGAACTGAGATGTTCGTCACTCATTGGAACCATTCATAAGGGGCGTTGTGGTGTGCGGCTTGACTCAAGACTTGCAAACGGACCCGGAAAGGACTAAAAATAAGCGCAACCGGCGGCTGTTCTGTCCGCACCTGCCAAGCCATCCAGACGCAAGCAATCCAGGGCCAACCCGTAAGCTAAGTGTAACCGTTAGACGGCTTCCCGGGGCGCGATACCAGCCCCGCCGC
>DATAJH010000188.1:0-21076 GCA_036262215.1 Steroidobacteraceae bacterium | reverse complement strand
CGCTGCCGCGCTGGTGCTCGGCCTGTCGATGACGCTGCCTATCGGCGGCGCCGACATGCCGGTGGTGATCTCGCTCTACAACGCGCTGACCGGGCTGGCGGTGGCGTTCGAAGGCTTCGTGCTCGGCAATGCCGCGATGATCATCGCCGGCACCGTGGTCGGATCGGCTGGCACGTTGCTGACACAATTGATGGCCAAGGCCATGAACCGCTCGCTCGGCAACGTGCTGTTCTCGGGATTCGGCGATACCGGCGTTGCCGCCGCTGGCACCGCAATCTCCGGCAGTCTCAAGCCGATCGAAGCCGCTGATGCCGGCGTCATGATGGCGTTCGCACACAAAGTCATCATCGTACCCGGCTACGGCATGGCCGTGGCGCAGGCGCAGCACAAGGTGTGGGAGCTGTGCCAGCTGCTGATCGATCGCGGCGTCACGGTGCGCTTCGCGATCCATCCGGTGGCCGGCCGCATGCCCGGGCACATGAACGTGCTGCTGGCGGAGGCCGGGGTACCGTACGACCTGATAGCTGACCTGGACGAGATCAACGCCGAGTTCGAGACCGCCGACGTGGCACTGATCATCGGCGCCAACGACGTCGTCAATCCGGTGGCGCGCAATGACAAGTCCAGCCCGATCTACGGCATGCCGATTCTCAACGCCGACAAGGCCAAGAACGTCATCGTCATCAAGCGCGGCCAGGGCGCCGGCTTTTCCGGCATCGAGAACGCGCTGTTCTATCTGGACAATACCCGCATGCTGTATGGCGACGGCCAGGCTGCCGTCGCCTCGCTGATCGCGGCGGTGAAGGCGGTTTAGTTCAGCGAATGCGCTGCAGGTGCTGGTGCTGCTCGCGCTGCCGCTGCAGCATCTGTTGCCGCTGTTGCGGCGTCGCGTGTACCCAGCGCTCGCGCAGCTGCGCCCGTTGCTGCGGCGGCAGGCGCGAGAAGTAGCGGAAATTCTGGCGCACCGCCGACTGCTGTTGCGGCGTCAGACTCTGAAAACGCTGCCAGCGCTGGCGGATCAGCGCCCGCTGTTCCGGCGGCAGCTTCTGCCAGGTCTGGAAGCGCTCGCGTGCGCCGCTACGCTGCTCCGGCGTCATCGACAGCCAGCGGTCCGCACCGCGCGAGAGCGCCTGCTGGCGCGGCGGCGGCAGGCTGTCCCATTGTCCCTGGAAGCGTCCGAGCAGCTGCTGCTGTGCCGGCGGTAACGACGACCACGCCATCGGCTGGGCAGGGGGTGCCGGCGCGGCCGGGCCGGCCGGCTCGGGCGGTTGCTGCGGGAAGGCCGGTGCGGCTGCCGCCAGCAGCAGGCTCGCCAGCAGTGCGTAGATTCTGCTCATGGGGGGGATACCGGCGGGGCGCCCGGCCGTGGCGTGCTGCCAGGCACCGGTGCCGCGGCAGCGGGCGGGGACGCAGGCGGCCCGTTGGCGCCCGGGTTACTCGGGGCAGTGCCGGCGCGTCTGGCGACCTGATCGATATCGGTGCCCGCCAGATAATCGCGCCAGGCCTTGTCCTCGGAATCCACCGAACCCAGGAATTCCAGCAGACCGTCGTCGACCGGCAGTTCCGCCGCATGCACTGAGCGCAGCACGCCTAAGCCGCTCAAACCGAGGACGAGTACGTAGGCACTAAACCTCACGACCCGACCGCAGGCACGGTGCTGCCAGCGGCTTCAGCGGCTGCCCATTCATAGAAGTCATAGTCGACGTCCTGATCGCCGTTGAGCGGTACCGCATCGTTGTCGCTCAGGAGCTCGATATCTTCCAGTCCGGCGCCTGGCACCGGGTTCTCCAGCGGTCCCCTGCTGAAGGGTACATAGACGATCAGCAGTGCCAGCATCGCGGCCACGGCCGCACCCAGCGGCACCCAGCGACGAGTGAAGGACGGCGCACGCCCGGAGCGCGCGGCCAGAGCCGCATGACGCGCCTGGGTGAGCCGCGATCGCACCGCGCCAGGCAGCTGCTCGGCGCTTTGCGTCAGCAGCGCGCGCGTTCGCCGCTCGAACTCGCTGCCGCCTTGTCCAGTGTCGTCGCCGCTCATGTACGGAACTCTCCCAGCTTCAGTCGCAGGGCCTGCAGCGCTCGAAAATAATGCGTCTTGACGCTGCCCGGCGAACATTTCATGGCCGCCGCGGTTTCCGCGACGTCCAGACCCTCAAAATTGCGCAGCAGAAATGCCTGCCGCTGACGGGCCGGCAAACCGGCAATGGCCCGCTCCAGCGCCGCCATGGCCTCGTCCGACTCCAGCTGCGCGGGCGGCAGCGGCGCCTGGTCCACCGCCAGGTCTATCGGATCGGCGGCAGTGTCCTCATCTTCGCCGCGCCACGGCAGGTAGGACATCACCCGGCTGCGCACACTGCGGCGACGCTGCACGTCACGCACGCGATTTTCCAGAATGCGATAGAACAGCGGCTTCCATTCCTGCGCCGGTCGCGTCGCATAGCGCGAACTCAGCTGCATCATGGCATCCTGCACCACGTCGAGCGCATCGGCTTCGTGACGCAGCGCGATCTGTGCGATCCTGAATGCCTTGCGCTCTACGCTCGCTAAAAACGCTTCGAGTGCGCGCGTGGCATCCTGGGTCGTATCACGCAAATGGGCCTTCCCGGACGGGATGAGATCAGCCGTTTGAGTTCCAAGACTAGCAAAGGCAGCCATGCAACAGCATCCATCCGGCGGAGATACCCTACACATCAGCACAACGGCGCAGAAACGCGTTCGGTTGACACGCGGCGCGCGCAAGCCTTGTGCCCGCGAAATCATCCACTTGGCGCACAGAGAGCGGATTTACTCGAGATCTACGTGCGCCGCGGCCGCCACGGTGCGCGCCCGGTACGTCACAAGCTATTGATAACGGTTGATATTTTGAGCTGCTCAATAAATAGTCAAATTAACAATAACGCCCTGAAGCATCGGCCTTGCTGGCGCGCCAACAGCGGCTGTCCACAGACTTATCCACAGTGACTGTGGACAACAGCGCCGCCAGCCCGGGCGTGCTGCGCGTCGTCATCGATGCACCGCTGCGCACGCCCTTCGACTACCTGCCTCCCCCGGGCCTGCTGTCGGCCGGGGTTCCCCTGGGCGCGCGGGTCAGGGTGCCGGTCGGTAAGCGCGAGACCATCGGGGTGGTGGTTGACTACGCGGATCAGGCGTCGGTCAGCGCCGCGGCGCTCAAATCGGTGCACCAGGTGCTCGATCGCGCCGCGCTGCTCGACTCCGGACTGATGCAGCTGCTGCGCTGGACTGCCGATTACTATCACCATCCGCTGGGTGAGGTGATCGCCGCCGCCCTGCCCCGGGCACTGCGCGATGGCGCACCAGCGGCGGCGCAGGTCGAACTATGGCGTGCCACGCCGGACGGCGCTGCGGCCCAGGCCGGGCAGGCGGGGCAGGCGACGCAGTCCGCGCGGCGGGCCCCAAAACAGCAGGCCCTGCTGGCACTGCTGGCTGCAAGCCCCGCCGGCATGAGCGGCCCGGCGATCACCGGCCAGGTGGCGCGCTGGCGCGAAGCGGCACGCGCCCTGCAGCAACGCGGATGGATCGAGCGCTACCGGGCCGATGCGGCGGATACAGCGCCGCAAGCAGCTGCGCCCGAACCCGGCGCACCACACATCAGTGCCGAGCGCCCGGCGCCCGCGCTCTCCAGCGCGCAGAGCGCGGCCGTCGCCCGGATCGACGAGCGCAGCGGGGAATACGCCGCGTGGGTGCTGCAGGGCGCGACCGGCAGCGGCAAGACCGAGGTCTATCTGCAGTGCGCGGCGCGTACGCTGGCGCGCGGCGGCGGGGTGCTGGTGTTGGTACCCGAGATCGGACTGACGCCGCAACTGGTGCAGCGCTTTCGAGCGCGCCTGGAGCTGGACATCGCCGTGCTGCACTCGGGCTTGAGCGATGCCGAGCGGCTCGCGGCCTGGCGCGCGGCGCACGCACGCCAGGCGCGCATCGTGCTCGGCACGCGTTCGGCGGTGTTTGCGCCGCTGCCGCAGCTGGGGCTGATCGTGGTCGACGAGGAGCACGACAGCTCCTATAAGCAGCACGAGGGAGGCTGTCGCTATTCGGCACGCGATCTGGCGGTGGTGCGCGCACAGCAGAGCCGCATCCCGGTGGTGCTCGGATCGGCCACACCGGCCTTCGAAACGCTGCAGAACCTGATCGACGGCCGCTATCGCCCTCTGGCACTGCCACGCCGGGAAGATCAGGCGCCAGCACCGCTGCTGGGGCTGGTGGACGTTCGCGCCCATACCGTGCGTCAGGGCCTGTCGACTCCGGTGATCGACGCCATGCGTCGACATCTGTCGGCGAGCGGGCAGGTGCTGGTGTTCATCAACCGGCGCGGCTATGCACCAACGCTGCTGTGCACCGCCTGCGGCTGGATAGCGCCCTGCCATGCCTGCGACGCACGGTTGACGGTGCATCGTGCCAGCGGCCAGCTGCGCTGCCACCATTGCGGCGCCATTGAGGCGCTGCCGGAGCGTTGTCTGCGTTGCGGCTTTACCGTCAAGCCGGTCGGACAGGGCACGGAGCGCGTCGAGGAAACCCTGCGTGAGCTGTTTCCCGAGCAGGCGCTGATGCGGCTCGATCGCGATACCGCGTCGCGTCCGGCCGAGCTCGACGCCATCGTCGCCGGCGTACTGTCGGGCGCAGCGCGCATCCTGGTCGGCACCCAGATGGTGACCAAGGGCCATCATTTCCCGGGCATCTCGCTCGTGGTCGTGCTCAACGCCGACCAGGGCCTGTTCAGCACCGACTTTCGCGCCGCCGAGCGCCTGGCGCAGACCATCGTGCAGGTGGCCGGACGTGCCGGACGCGAGCGCAATCGTGGCGAGGTGCTGATACAGACCGAGTACCCGGAGCATCCGCTGCTGCAGAGCCTGCTGGCGGGGGGTTATGAGGGCTTCGCCACGGCCGCGATGCTCGAGCGCCAGGCCGCCCGCTGGCCGCCGTTCGGCCGGCTGGCGGTGTTGCGCGCATCGACGCGCTCCAGCGGCGGCGCGCTGGAATTCCTGGCCGCCGCAAGGCAGCTGTCGCCGGCCACGCGCGCAGTGCGGCTGCTCGGCCCGGTGGCCGCGGCGATGGCGCGACGCGCCGACCGCCATCACGCACAGCTGCTGATCGAAAGCGCCGAGCGCGGCGCGTTGCATCGCTTCATCGATGACTGGCTGCCGCAGGTCGAGAGCCTGGCGCGCACGCGCCGCGTGCGCTATGCGCTGGATGTCGACCCCATCGATATCCAATGACCTGTGCGGTTAGACTCGCCGCCGCCTTGAGCCCTTAAGGATGCTTGAATTGAAGAGCGAGCTCGAGCGTCTGCTCGCGGATGCGCTGACTAAGCTGACCGGCACCGTGTTGCCGCAAGCGGTCGATCGGTCGTGGATCAATGTCGAGCGCGCGCGCGACGCCAGTCACGGCGACTACACCTGCAATATCGCGCTGCGGCTGGCCAGGCTGGTGGGCCGTCCGCCGCGCGAAATCGCCCTGGCGATCGTCGCGGCGTTGCCGGCCAGCCCGTTGGTGGCGCGCGCCGAGGTGGCGGGCGCGGGGTTCATCAATTTCCACCTGGTCGGCGATGCCCACAGCAGCGTGCTGCGCCAGGTGCTCGAGCGCGGCGACGCCTACGGCACCAGCGATGCCGGGCGCGGCGAGCGCGTGATACTCGAATTCGTCTCGGCCAACCCGACCGGACCGCTGCATGTGGGCCACGGCCGCCAGGCGGCTTACGGCGCCACGCTCGGCAATCTGCTGCGGGCCACCGGTCACAGCGTGCACCGCGAGTACTACATCAACGATGCCGGCCGGCAGATGGACATCCTCACGCTCAGCACCTGGCTGCGCTACCTTGCGGCCGGCGGCGCCGCGCTGCCGTTTCCGTCCAACGGCTATCGCGGCGATTACGTGCATGCCATCGCCGCGCAGCTCGAACTGCGTTACGGCCATGAGCTGCAGCGGCCGGTGGCGCAGGTGCTTGCCAATCTGCCGCACGATGCGCCGCAGGGCGACAAGGAACAGTACATCGATGCGTTGATCGAGCGCATGCGCACGCTGCTCGGGGCCGCGGGATTCGAGCAGGTGCTGGAGCTGGCGCTGACGGTGATGCTGGCCGACATCCGCGAGGACCTGGCCGCGTTCGGCGTCGAGTTCGATCGCTGGTACTCGGAACGCGAACTGGTGCGCAGCGGGGCGATCGAGCGTGCGCTGGCCGCGCTCGAAGCCCGCGGCGCGCTGTATCGCAAGGACGGCGCGCTGTGGTTTCGGGCCAGCCAGTACGGCGACGACGAGGATCGGGTGCTGATACGCGCCAACGGCCAGCAGACCTACTTCGCACCCGACATCGCCTATCACCTGCAGAAGCGCGAACGCGGCTTTGCGCGACTGATCGATGTGCTGGGCGCCGACCATCACGGTTACGTGGCGCGGGTGCGCGGCGCGCTGGTGGCGATGGGCGAGCCGGGCGAGTGCCTCGAGGCCTGCCTGATGCAGTTCGTCAGCCTGTTTCGCGCCGGCCAGAAGATTGCCATGGGCAAGCGCGAGGCGCAGTTCGTCACGCTGCGCCAGCTGCGCGAGGAGGTCGGCAACGATGCCTGCCGACTGTTCTATCTGATGCGCAGTCACGACCAGCAGCTCGATTTCGATCTCGAACTGGCCAAGTCGCGCAGCAACGATAATCCGGTGTACTACATCCAGTACGCGCATGCGCGCGTGGCCAGCGTGATGAAACAGCTCGCGGCGCGGCAACTCCAGTACGATGCAGCCATGGCGTCCGACCATCTGGCGCGGCTCGACAGCCCGCATGAACAGGCGGTGCTGCGCGAGCTCGCGCGCTACCCCGAGGTGGTGCTGCAGGCCGCAGGTGCGCGCGCGCCGCACACGCTGGTGCACTACCTGCGTGAGCTGGCGAACACTTTCCACACCTGGTACAACGCCGCGACTTTCATCGTCGACGACGCGCCGCTGCGCAACGCGCGCCTGGCGCTGGCGCTGGGCGTGCGCCAGGTGATTCGCAACGGCCTGAACCTGCTCGGCGTGTCGGCGCCGGAAAGCATGTGAGCAGCCAGCGCCTCACCGGTCGCGACTACAAGCACAAGCGGCGCTCAAGCTTCGGCATGGATCTGGCGCAGCTATCGGTGTTCGCCATCGGACTTGCCGCCGGGCTGTGCGTCGCCGGGCTGATCTACGTTGCCGATCATCACGCACCCGAGGCCGCGCCCGAGGCGACCCATCCCACGCCGCACAAGGGCAGCAGCGCCGACCCGGCCACCGCCGCGGCCGGCAGCGAAGGCAAATACGACTTCTACCAGATGCTGCCGAAGTTCGAGGTCGTGGTGCCGGAAAAGGAGCGCGGCAGCCGCGTCGCGCCGGCGGCGCAGATCGACCGGCCGGGGATCTATTTCCTGCAGGTCGGCTCCTACCGCGATGTCGATGTCGCCGAGCGCGTGCACGCGCAGCTTGGCAAGCTCGGCATCGAGGCCACGGTACAGCGCGTCGCGGTAGACACCGACGTCTGGCACCGCGTACGCGTCGGCCCGATCAAGGACCTGGCGCTGCTGAACCGGTTGCGCCAGCAGCTGCAGGCCAGCGACCTGGACTCGCTGGTTATTCGCGTCGACCAGTAATAACGGCCAAACTCCCGGCCGCCCTTGCCTCGCAGGAAGCCAATGCGCGGTGGCAATCGCTCAGAGGTATCGAAGTGATCGGCGCCGTCCGGCTGGCTTCGTGCCTGGTGAATGTGGCCGGGGGTTTGGCCGTTATTGCTGGCCCGGTGAGAAGAATGGCACGTGCGTGCTCCTGAACGCCGCCAGCGTCTCGCAGTGATCGACCAGCGCCGTCAGGCGCGGATACGACGTGGACAGATCGAGCGGGCGCAGCGACTCGCGCAGAAACGTGAACGCGCAGCTCACGGTGACATCGGCCTGGCCCAAGGTGCTGCCAACGAGCCACCGGCGCGCGCCCAGGCCCTCGCAATAGCGCTCGATCGCGGCCAGCGCACCATGCATCTGGGCCCGGCAGCGTTCCAGCCAGGGCGCATGACGCTTGTCGGGCGGCCGGAACGCGTGCTCGTAGACCTGGTCGCGGCCTTTCTCGGCGGCGCCCATCGCCAGCGCCATCTGCTTCAGTGCCTCGCGGCGCTCGCGTCCGCCGGCCGGCAGCAGCGCACGTGCCGCACCGACGCGATCATCGAGGTAATCCACAATCGCCGCCGATTCCGCCAGCACCTCGCCGTCGTCGAGTACCAGCGTGGGTACGCGGCCCAACGGGTTGTACTGACGGATGCGGTCGAAGTCCCTGCCGACCGACCAGTCGGCGTGCTCATAGCCGATATCGAGCAGCTGCATGCTGATGGCCACGCGCCGCACGAACGGCGAGTCGAACATGCCGATCAGCAGCATCGCGCGTCATTCCTCCGCGCCGTGGCCGATTTCTATGCCCAGCGAGCGTAATTTGCGATACAGGTGGGTGCGCTCCATGTCCACCCGCTTGGCGAGCAGCCCGACCTTGCCATTGCACAGCATCAGCTGCTGCTGCAGGTATGCGCGCTCGAACTGTTCGCGCGCCTCGCGCAGCGGCAACGCCAGCAGGTCGTGCTTCACCAGCGGCTCATCGGCCGGCGTCTGTGCCGACAGTTCGCGCTCCACCTCCTCCAGCCCGATCTCCTCGGGCCCGCTGTTGAGCAGGAAGCGGCGCGTCAGATTTCTCAACTCGCGCCCATTGTCGGGCCAGGGATAGTTACGCAATCGATTCTGCGCCGCGACGCTGAAGCGGCGGAAACGCAGGCCTTCGGTCTCGGTCAGCGCATCGACATAGTGCCGCAGCAGTTCCGGCACGTCCTCGGCGTAGTCGCGCAGCGACGGAACGCGCACCATCAGCACCGACAGCTGCGCGTACAGATCGCGGCGAAAATCCTCCGCCAGCACCCGGTTCACGATCCCGGGGCGGGCCGAGGAGATGATCCGGGTCTCCAGCGTCGCGGGCTCGCCGCCGCCGCCGCGCACGAAGCGACCGCTCTCGAGCAGGCCGCTGAGCAGACGCTGAGTCGACTCCGGCAGATCCTCGATGTCGCCCAGGAACAGCGTGCCCTTGCGCGCCTGCTCCAGCTTACCCGGCTGCGAGGCGTCGACGCCCAGCAGGGTGGCTGCTGCGGACTCCTCGCGCAGCGTGCGGCTGTCGACCACCACGAACGGCCCGGCGGAGGAGGGTCCGGATTGATGGACGAATCGCGCCAGCTGTTCGCGATCGGTGCCGGACTCGCCCAGCAGCAGCAGTGGCGCGCTATAGGCCGCGAGGCGCATCAGTTCGCTGCGCAGCTGGGTGATCGCCCGGCTGCGACCGACCGGCGCCGTGACGCCGGACGCGCCGGCACTGACGAACTTGCCGCTCGGCCGGCGCGACCTGGCATCCAGCGCGCGCTCCACGGTGCGCAGCAGCTTGGCCAGCGACAGTGGCTTTTCGACGAAGTCATAGGCGCCGAGCCGCGTGGCCTCGACCGCGGTGTCGACCGTGCCATGGCCCGACATCATCACGACCGGGCAGGCATCGCTGGCCTCGTTCGACCACTCGCGCAGCAGCGTAATGCCGTCGGTATCGGGCATCCAGATATCGAGCAGCACCAGATCCGGCGTCTGGCGTGCGCGCGCCGCGCGCGCCTGGCCCGCGTCGGCTGCGACTTCGACCTCGTAGCCTTCCTCGGTGAGTATTTCCTGCAGCAGGCGACGGATGTCCGATTCGTCATCCACCACCAGAATTCTGCTGGCATTCATGCTCGCTCCCTCCGCATTTCCATGCGTCGTTCCCCCCCGGCAAGCAGTGTCCTATCCTGGTCGCTGACCGGCAGAAAGACCAGTATTCTCGCCCCGCCCTCGGGACGGTTTTCCGCTTCGACGCGGCCACCGTGTTCTTCGACTATTCGCTTCACGATGGCCAGCCCGAGACCCGTTCCGCGCGGCTTACCGCTGACATACGGATCGAACAGCCGGCCCAGCAGCTCCTTTCTGAACCCGGGGCCGTTGTCGCGCACACAGATTACAGCGGTAGCGGCCCCTTCTGCACGCTGTTGCAGCGTACTGATCTCCACGCAGCCGCCCTTGACCCCCGCCAGGGCCTCGATGCCGTTGGTGATCAGATTTGCCAGAATCTGGCGCACCCGGCCCCGGTCGGCCTCGATTTCCGGCAGCGCCGGATCGAGCTCCAGGCGGATCTCGGCCGATGGATCCTGCAGCCGATAGAGCTCGGCAACCTCGGTAACCAGCTGATTAAGGTTGAAATGCTGCAGCTTCATGTCCGGCGCCCGCGCGTACTCGGAGAACGCGTTGACCATCTGCTTCATCGCATCGACCTGCTGCACGATGGTGTGGGTGGCACGTTCCAGCAGCTGCGCGTCCTCGGCATTCATGCCGCCGAGCAGCTTGCGCCGCAGCCGCTCGGCCGAGAGCTGGATCGGGGTCAGCGGGTTCTTGATCTCGTGCGCCAGCCGCCGCGCCACTTCACCCCAGGCCGCATCGCGTTGGGCCGACAGCAGTGCCGTAATATCGTCAAATACGATCACCACCCCGCCCAGCTCGCGCTCGTCGGGCAGCCGGGTGCAGGCCCACAGCAGCACCCGCTCACCGGCCTCGCCCGGCAGCGTCAGCTGCTCGCGCCATTCGTCCCAGCCCGAGGTCAGGCGCGATCGCAGCTCGGAGATGAAGGTCGCCAGCCGCGCGGTCCCGGGCGGCAGCTGCGTCAGATGCTGGCCGGCCGCGCCTGCGAAGCTGGTGCCCAGGATGGTGCCGGCCGACTGATTGGCGCTGTGCACCGTCAGCTCGCGATCGGTGACGATGACGCCGGTGGACAGTCGCGACAGGATGATGGCCAGGCGCTCACGTTCGCGCTCCACCGCCTGGCGGCTGCGCATGGCCTCTTCGCTGGCGCGCCGCAGGCGCTTGGTCATGTCGTTGAATGAATGCACCAGCAGGCCCATCTCGTCGCGCGAGGACAGCGGCAGACGGGTGCCGAGATCGCCCTTGCCCACCGCCCGCGTGCCGGCGATCAGGTCCTGCACCGGGCGCGTCAGGCGCTGCGCCGAGTAGATCGCACCGTAGATCGCCGCCAGCAGCGTCAGCAGCACCACCAGCGTCAGGGTCAGCCGGAAGCTGATCTTCAGCGGCTCGCGCACTGCCGACAGATCGCCATATTGCGACGAGGTGTGCTGCACGCCCTCGGCCAGCGCCGACAGCTCCTGCGGCACCTCGTAGTGGATCAGCACGTAGCGGCGCCCGGCATGCGCCGACACCGCGTCGGCGATCGGCGCCGCGGTCTCGATGGTGTACTGGCCGTTCGGCAGCGAATTCAGGCTGACATAGCTGCGCCCCGCCGCCAGCTGCAGCGCCACCTCCGGCGGCGATGGCGCCGGCTGCTGCGCCAGCGGCGTGGCCGAGCTGACGGCGGCGGCGCGGCCGTAGGAATCGTAGACGATGATCTCCTTGGCTTCGGTGGCGCGCCGCTCCTCGTCCAGCCGCTGCAGCAGTGCCGTGCCCTGCAACTCGCGCAGCGAGCGCGCAAAAATCTCGGTGCGGCGGGCCTGCTCGCGCAGCCGCAGATCCAGTGCCGAGCGCGACAGCACCACCGCATCATTCAGCCCCTGCCTGATCTCGACCCGAAACCAGCTGTCGATGCCGCGGTTGATGAAATCGAGTGAAAACAGGTACACGATCACCAGCGGGGCGATCACCAGGGCGCCGAACATCAGCACCGTGCGCATCGCCAGGCGCGAGCCCGGCACGTGATCGCGAAAATCGCGGTACAGCTGCCAGAACTTGCGTGCCAGCAGCACCATCAGCGCGATCGCACCGAGGATGTTGACCAGCAGGATCCACGGCTGCCAGCGCGAGAACTGTGCCGAATCCTCCACGCTCACCGCCAGCAGCAGCAGCGCGGCGATGCCGGCGGCGAACGCCGCCGCGGTCAGGACCCGCACGCCGAGGCGCTTTATAGAGTGAGCATCCATGTATACCAGCCGGTGGTGCGATGCCAGTCATCGGTCCAGAACACCAGCGCCCGCAGCGCATCGGGCATGCGGCCGCGGCGCACTCCGGCGCGCACCGCAACCTCCCAGGGTGCCTCGCCGCGCAGCTGCGATTCGACCAGGATCGGCAGATCTTCGATCCGACCCAGCTTATCGAGCGCTGCCTCCAGGGTCGGAAAGTTCTCCTGCTCGACACCGGCCTCATCGCGCAGCACGTAGCGATCGGTCACCGCGTGATAGGTGAGTTCGCGCCGCAGGGTGGTTTCCAGCACCGTGGCATCGAGCCACAGGCGGCGGTGGCGGCTGACGTTCACCTCCAGATCGAATGCCAGCGTGACCCCGTCGTGCAGCGCGCTGCGGATGCGGTCATTGATCGGGTAATCGATGTGCGCACTGAGCTGCAGCACGCCGTGGTCCACGACTACGAATGCCGAGCGGATCTGGAAATCCCCCGCCAGCGGACCGCCGCTGCGCACGCGGTTGGGGGCTGCCAGTGCGATCAGCAGCACCAGGGCGACGCTTAATCTGCTGATCGTGTGCACGGGTACCTTGGAGGCGAAAGCTGTTGCTGATGCGTGGTCGGGGCGCCGTCAAAAGCGCTCTGGGCTTTTACGTCGCGCTTCTAAGTGACTGTCAGGCAAGCATAATAGAAGCCATCGGTCTGCGCCGCATTCCCGGGCAGGAGTTGCATCCCGGTCGAGCGCGGCAGCCAGTCCGGAGGCAGCATCACCCCATCGGGCAGCGGCAGCGCCCGCGCCCGCGGTGCGTCCGCCAGCACCGCCTCGACTATGCGCTCATTTTCTGCCGGCAGTACCGAGCAGGTCGAGTACAGCAGTCGCCCGCCCGGTTTGAGCAGCTGCAGGCAGCGCGTCAGGATGCGGCGCTGGGTGATTGCCAGCGCCGCGACGTCAGCCTGGCGTCGCAGCAGCTTGATGTCGGGATGGCGCCGGATGACCCCGGTGGCCGAACACGGTGCATCGACCAGAATGCAATCAAAGCCGTCCCCCGACCATGCGCCGGGGTCGTCGCGCAGATCGGCGGTGACCAGGTGCGCCGTGCGGCGCAGCCGCTTAAGGTTATCGGCGATGCGCTGCACACGCGCAGCGTCGATGTCCACCGCGGTCAGGGCGATGTCCCCGCCCGCAGCCTCGAGCAGCGCGCCGGTCTTGCCGCCCGGCGCCGCGCAGGCATCGAGTACCCGCTCGCCGGCAGCGACCGCCAGCAACGCGCACGCCAGCTGCGCACCGGCATCCTGCACTGACACCCAGCCTTCGGCGAAACCGGGCAGCTCGCTCACCGCGACTGGCTGCTCGAGCACCAGCGCGCAGGGCAGCCACGGCAACGCGCGCGCGCCCAGGCCAGCGGCAGCGAGCTGCGCCAGGTAGCGCTCGCGCGTGGTGCGCGACAGGTCCAGCCGCAGGCTCATCGGCGGATGTTCGTTGTTCGCCGCCACGATCTGCTGCCAGTGCGCAGGCCAGGAGGCGCGCAGCGCCTGCAGCAGCCACGCCGGATGCGCACTGGCGGCGGCCGCATCCTGCAGCGCGTGCGTCAGCAGCGCGTCGCGTTCGCGCAGGAAACGGCGCAGCAGCGCGTTGATCAGTCCGGTGGCGCGCGGCTGCTGCAGCAGGCGCGCGGCGTCAACCGCCGATGACACGGTCGCCTCGGGCGCATTGCGCGAGTATTCCAGCTGATGCAGCGCCACCAGCAGCAACGCCCGCAGCGCCGGCGCCAGCGGCTTGCCGGCGATCAGCACCGCGGCAATCGCATCGAGCCGCCAATACCAGCGCAGCGAGCCGAGTGTCACGGCGTGAATCGCCGGGCGCAGTGCGCCGGACGCAGCCGCGCGCCCGAGCGCGTCATCGGCCGAGCGTCCGGCGAAGGCGACCGCCGCCAGCGCGTTTGCGGCCCCGGCCAGCACCTGGGCGGCCGCACCCGATGCCGGACTGGTCACCCGAAGCGCGACCCGGCCAGGGACTGCGCACTGGCAAACTCGCGCGCGGTGACGATGCGCCGGCCGGCAAGCTGCAGTTTCGTCAGCGCCAGGCGCCCCTGGCCGCACTGAACCAGCAACTGCTCGTGCGCAAGGCCCAGAATGTTGCCGGGCTGGGGGAAATCGTCGTGCGCTCCGGCGGCGCGGGTGTCACAGGCCGGCTGCGCCTGCCAGACGCGCAGCTGCTGGCCCTGCCACTGGGTCTCGGCCACCGGCCGGGGATTGAAGGCACGCACCTGACGCTCGATTTCCGTGGCGCTGCGCCACCAGTCGATGCGGGCTTCCGCCTTGTCGATCTTGGAAGCGTAGCTCACCCCCTGGTCGGGTTGCGCCTTCGGACGCAGCAGGCCGCCCTCGGCCAGCTGCAGCGTTGCCAGCAGAACATCGGCCCCAAGCTGCGCCAGCTGATCGTGCAACTGCTGCGAATTGGTAGCGGCCTGGATCGGGACCCGCTGCTGCGCCAGGATTGCCCCGGTGTCCAGGCCGGTGTCAATCTGCATGATGGTAATGCCGGTTTCGGTATCGCCCGCCAGGATGGCGCGTTGGATCGGCGCGGCACCGCGCCAGCGCGGCAGTAGCGAGGCATGGATGTTGATGCCACCCAGTCGCGGTCGCGCCAGCACCGCGGGCGGCAACATCAGCCCGTAGGCGACCACGACCAGCGCGTCGGGAGCCCAGTGCCCCAGCAGGCTCAGCGTTTCCGGGTCCTGCAGTGTCGCCGGCTGTGCCAGCGGCAGTTTCAGCTCCAGCGCCAGGCGTTTGACCGCACTGGCCGTAAGCTCGCGCCCGCGGCCCGCCGGCCGATCAGGCTGCGTCAGTACGCCGACCAGGGCATGCGGCGAGTCCGCCAACGCGCGCAGCGTCGGCACCGCGAAATCCGGCGTGCCGGCAAATGCCACGCGCAGCATGCGTCATATAACGCGCGCGGTCGCGCTCGCGGCGGGCTTGGCCGCACCGCTGGCGCGCTCGCGGCGCTCCTTCTCGAGTTTGCGACGGATGCGCTCGCGTTTGAGCCCCGACAGGTAGTCCACGAACAGCTTGCCGGCCAGGTGATCCATCTCGTGCTGCAGGCATACCGCCGCCAGGCCCTCAAGCTCACGCTCGAACGATTGTCCATGCGCGTCCTGCGCGCGCACCCGCACGCGCGCGGCGCGCTCGACCTCCTCGAATATGTTGGGCACCGACAGGCAGCCCTCTTCCGACACCTCGACGCCGTCGCGTGTCACAATCTGCGGGTTGATGTAGACCTCGGGCTGGTTCTTTTCGGCGCTGACATCCATGACCAGCAGCGCGCGATGGACATTGACCTGGGTGGCGGCCAGTCCGATGCCGGGGGCGGCGTACATGGTCTGCAGCATGTCCGCGATCAGCTGCCTGAGCGCGGCATCGAACTGCAGCACCGGGTCGGCCCGGGTGCGCAGCCGGGGATCGGGGAATTCCAGGATCGACAGCAAGGCCATGAATACTCTCTGATTAAGGTTCTTAAACGTGGGGAAATATGCCAAGATTTCAAGGATCAGAGCCCAAATGACCCACGACGTGACCCAGTGCACAAAGTTGGCAATTAACCATGTGCGTTTACTCGCTCTTGAGTTTATAACAGCTGTGCGCGAAGGCCCTACCCGATCCCAAGAGGCAGCAGGGATGTATTTGAATCATATTTTCGGTGTCCAACGGGCCGTGCTGGCCTGTTCGGCCCTCACGGTACTGCTGGCCTTCGGCGGCTGTTCCATGTTCCATCGTGGCGAGCATGAGAGCGCCGCACCGCCGCCGCCGACGCGGCAGGTCGAGACGACGGCCGCCCCTGAGCAGCAAACGGTGACCGAAGCCGCCGCCGAGGCGGCCGATGAGTCCGGCACCACCACGGTGATCAGCGACGCAGGCCCGGACCTCAAGTCCAGCGCCCCGCGGAATTACGTGGTGCGACGCGGCGATACGCTCTGGGGCATCGCCAACACATTTCTGCGCGACCCCTGGCTGTGGCCCGAAATCTGGTACATCAATCCGGACATTCACAATCCGCACCGCATTTACCCCGGCGACAGCGTGCGACTGGCACTGCGCGGCGATGGCCACACGGCGCTGCAGGTGGTGCGTGGCGGCACTACCCGCCTGGAGCCGATGCTGCGCAGCGTACCGCTCGAGGGACCGATCGCGACCATCCCCTACTCGGTGATTGCCGCCTTTCTGTCACGCCCCGGAGTGCTGACGGGCGATGAGGTCAAGTCGGCGCCGTACGTCGCGGCGCTGCGCGACGATCATCAGATTGCCGGCACCGGGCATGATCTGTACATCAGGAAGCTCGATGCCGGGACCGGCGCGCGCTACAGCGTCATGCACATCGATGAGCCGCTGCACGACCCGCAGAGCGGGCGCAAATTAGGCTACGTCGCGATCTACACCGGCACCGCGCAGGTCACGCGTCCCGGGGAGATTGCCAAGGCTACGCTGACCGATGCGGCGCGCGAGACGCTGCAGGGCGACGTGCTGATCGCCGAGGAATCCAGCCCGACCGGCGATTTTGCTCCGCACGGGCCAGCTCAGGCGATCGACGGTCGCATCATCGCCGTGGTCGACAACGTGCTGCTCGCCGGGCAATACGACGTCGTGGCGCTCAATCGCGGCTCCCAGGACGGCCTGGATCGCGGCTCAGTGCTCACGATAGACCAGGCCGGGCCGCGGGTGGATGATCACTGCGCGAAAATGGATGGTGAAAGCAGCTGCTGGATCAGCCATGGCGTGCGGCTGCCGGATGAGAGCGTCGGCACGCTGCTGGTGTTCAAGACCTACGAGCGCATGAGCTACGCGCTGATCCTGAGCGACACCGTGCCGGTCAACGTCGGCGATCACATCCGTAACCCCTAAAGAGCGCGGGCCGCCGGCCAGCGTGCCGGCGGCGCAAGCGTCAAAATCAAGCGTATTTGCCGCATTAACCCAGCTGGGCGGCGGCTGTGCTTGCCCTATGCTGCCCGCGCATGGACGCGCTGGAAATGCGCCTCGCTCTTGGCCGCGCCCCCGGCCTGACGGCCCAGCAGCTGCGCGGCGCACTGGACGCGCTGCACCGCGCACGGGCCGGTGCACCGGGACTGCAGGGCCTGTTCGGGCAATGCAGGAGCAGCCTTGAAGCGCTGGGACTGACCGCGGCGGCCGGCGCGGCACTGCAGGCACCGGACGCCGCCCGCATCGCCGCCGATCGTCGCTGGATCGAGAGCGAGCAGATCAGCCTGATCGATGCGGCCGACCCGCGCTACCCGCCGCTGCTGGCGCAGGCGCCCGCTGCCCCCGCGCTGCTGTACGTGAAGGGCGATGTCGCCTGCCTGCGTAGCCCGCAACTGGCCATGGTCGGCAGCCGTAACCCGACGCAGCCGGGCCAGCGCACGGCGCATGCATTCGCAGGCGTGCTGTCGGCGGCCGGACTCACGATCACCAGCGGCCTGGCGCTCGGCATCGATGCCGCCAGTCACGCGGGTGCCCTGGACGCAGGCGGCCCGAGCATCGCGGTGCTCGCTACCGGCATCGATGCCATCTATCCGCACCAGCACCGGGGCCTGGCTGCGCGCATCGCCGTCCAGGGCGCGCTGGTGAGCGAGTATCCGCCCGGTTCGGCACCGATCAGGGCGAATTTTCCGCGCCGCAATCGCATCATCAGCGCTCTGTGCCTGGGCACGCTGGTGGTCGAGGCGGCGCGCCACAGCGGTTCGCTGATCACGGCCAGATTGGCCGGCGAGCAGGGCCGTGAGGTGTTTGCCATCCCCGGCTCGATCCACAACCCGCTGGCCCGCGGCTGCCATGCGCTGATCAGGAGCGGCGCCAAGCTGGTCGAAAGCGCCGCTGACGTCCTTAGCGAGCTTAAATTTAATGTGCAACAACAACACCTTATAGGCTCCAGGGGAGGCGCCGCGGCAGCCGCATGGTTGGACAAGGACTATAAAATCCTGTTAGATGCCCTTGGGTTTGAGCCGGCCAGCCTCAATACGCTGGTGGAACGAACCGGCCTTCCAAGCCAATCCGTGGCCTCCATGCTGCTGTTTCTGGAGCTCGAGGACGTCGTTGGATTGCATTCGGGCGGTCGCTACCTGCGCCTGTAGGCGCCGCCGCACCGGTATCGCGATCGCGGCGGGCATCGTTATATTGAGTGATCATGGACAACAGCGTTTTCGACATTCTTATCTACGTTTTCGACCGCTACATGCTCGAGGAACTGCCTGACAGCGCCGAGCGGGAGACGCTTGCGCGTGATCTGGAGAGCGCCGGTTTCGGCGAAGCCAACGTGGAGCGGGCGCTCGACTGGCTGGCCGATCTGGCAGCGGAGCGTGAGCGGCCGAACCTGCGCGGCGACGGCAGTTTCCGCGTGTTCGCGCCGCAGGAGCTCGCCCGCCTCGACCCGCAATGCCGCGGCCTGCTGGTCTCGCTCGAAGCCGCGGGAATCCTCTCGCCCAGCCAGCGTGAAATCGTCATCGACCGGCTGCTGGCGCTGGATACCGAGGAGCTCGACCTGGAACAGGTCAAGTGGGTGGTACTGATGGTCTTATCGAGCCAACCCGGTCAGGAACTCGCATATGCAAGGATGGAAGATCTGGTATTTGATGTGCCGCATAACGAGCCGCATTGAGTCGTAGCTCAAAGCTCTAGGCACCAACCCGCGGCTCGTCCGCGGTTTTTCGTTTTTGGCTCCTTCATACGGTAGTGGTATGGCTGACAATCTGGTTATCGTCGAATCTCCGGCCAAAGCACGCACCATCAAGAAATACCTGGGCAAGGATTTCGAGGTGCTGGCGTCCTACGGCCACGTGCGCGATCTGGTGCCGAAGGAAGGCGCGGTCGATCCTGACGACGGCTTCGCGATGAAGTATCAGCTGGTCGAGCGCAATGAACGTCACGTCGAGGCCATCGCCAAGGCGCTGAAAAAATCCAAATCGCTGCATCTTGCGACCGATCCTGATCGCGAGGGCGAGGCTATCGCCTGGCACCTGTATGAGATTCTCAAGCAGCGCGGCGAGCTCAAACACAAGGCCGTGCATCGCGTCGTGTTTCACGAGATCACGCGCAATGCCGTGCGCGAAGCGGTCGCCGCGCCGCGTGACCTGTCGCTCGACCTGGTGAATGCACAGCAGGCGCGGCGCGCACTGGACTATCTGGTCGGCTTCAATCTGTCACCACTGCTGTGGAAGAAGGTGCGACGCGGGCTGTCGGCCGGCAGGGTGCAAAGTCCCGCGCTGCGCATGATCTGCGAGCGCGAGGCTGAAATCGCCGCCTTCGAGCCGCGCGAGTACTGGAGCATCGACGCCGTCGGCGAGCACACCCAGCAATCCTTTCCGCTCAAGCTGATCGAATTCCGCGGCGACAAGGTCGAGCAGTTCAGCTTTACCAACGAGGCCACGGCGCGCGCGGCCGAACAGACTCTTACCGCCGCGGCCGGAGCGGACGGCGCGCTCACGGTGCTGCAGGTCGATCGCAAGCAGCGCCGGCGCAATCCGGCGCCACCGTTTACCACCTCGACGCTGCAGCAGGAGGCTTCGCGCAAGCTCGGCTTCTCCGCGCAGCGCACCATGCGCGTAGCCCAGCAGCTGTATGAGGGCGTGGACACCGGCGAGGGCAGTGTCGGTCTGATCACCTACATGCGTACCGATTCGGTGTCGCTCGCGGCCGAGGCGGTGCAGGAGATACGCGAAGTCATCGCAAAGCTCTATGGCCCGGAAGCGGTAGCCGAAGAGGTGCGGGTATACAAGACAAAATCCAAGAACGCGCAGGAAGCGCACGAGGCCATACGCCCGACCTCCGCCAGCATCGTTCCCGCGGACATCGAGCGTTATCTGGAGGCCGACCAGTTCAAGCTCTATTCGCTGATCTGGAAACGCGCCGTCGCCTGCCAGATGGCGCATGCGCTGTTCGACACCGTGGCGGTGGACATGCTGGCGGGCCCGGATGGGCCGCAGCGCCACGTGCTGCGCGCCAACGGTTCGACGCTGGTCAAGCCGGGCTACATTGCCGTCTACCAGGAAGGCCGCGACGATGCGGCCGACGACGAGAGCGATCAGGTGCTGCCGCGCATGGAGCCCGGTGATGCGGTCAAGCTGCTGGCAGTGCAGCCGCAGCAGCATTTTACCGAACCGCCGCCGCGTTTCACCGAGGCCTCGCTGGTCAAGGCGCTGGAAGAGTACGGCATCGGCCGCCCCTCGACCTACGCCTCGATCATCTCGACGCTGCGCGATCGTGAATACGTGGAGATAGAAAATCGCCGCTTCACGGCCACCGACATCGGCAAGATCGTCAATCGCTTCCTGAGCGAACACTTCCACCAGTACGTCGACTATGGCTTTACCGCCGCCATGGAAGATGAGCTCGACGCCGTGGCGCGCGGTGAGGAAGGCTGGACCACGCCGCTGTCGAAGTTCTGGAAACCCTTCATCAAGCAGGTCGACAGCGTCGAGAAAAACGTCACGCGTGAACAGGTGGCGCAGGCGCGCGAACTCGGCCGCGATGAGGCCAGCGGTAAACCGATGACGGTGCGCATGGGCCGCTTCGGCCCGTTCGTGCAGATCGGCACCAAGGACGATGACGAGAAGCCGCGCTTCGCCGGCCTGCGCCCGGGCCAGAAGATGGACAAGATCACGCTCGAGGAGGCGGTGGCGCTGTTCATACTGCCGCGCACCCTGGGCAGCACCGCTGAAGGCGAGCCGATTCTTGCCAACGTCGGCCGCTTCGGCCCGTACATCAAGTTCGGCAGCAAGTACGTATCGCTCAAGGATGACGACCCGTACACGGTGACGCTGGAGCGGGCGCTGGAATGCATCCAGGCCAAGAAGCTGGCCGACGCCAACCGCATCATTCAGGACTTCGGCGTCGACGGCATTCAGGTACTCAATGGCCGTTATGGGCCATATATCAGCAATGGCGAGAAGAACGCGCGCATCCCCAAGGACCGCGACCCGAAGACACTGACGCTCGAGGACAGCCGTGCGCTGCTGGCGGCGGCGCCGGCGCGCTCGCTGCGCGGCCGCGGCCGCTTCGCACCCAAGAAGGCCACTGACAAACCCGCGGCGGCAGCTGCCGCAAAGCCTGCCAGCCGCCGCCGGCGCGCCGCCACAGCACCGGCAG
>DATAJH010000187.1:0-15342 GCA_036262215.1 Steroidobacteraceae bacterium | reverse complement strand
GTCGTGCGCCGGGATCACCTATCCGAATGCGGCGGCGATTGCGATGGCGCCATTCAGCAGCAATGCCGGCAGCGCTTCGGCAATGCTCGGTTTCCTGCAGCTGGCCATCGGCGCGCTGGCCTCGGCCGGGGTCGGGCTGCTGAATTCCAGGGACAGCGTGCCGATCGTCAGTCTGATGAGCGGCAGCACGCTGCTGGGCCTTGCCGTATTTGTGTTCGGGAAACAGCGCGCCGCGCGGCAGCGGCATGAAATTACCTGAAGAGCGGCGGCGGCACCGCACGGCACGCGCGCGCTATCTGCGGCTGATGCGCTATTTCTTGGGACGGTTGTCCTGCAGCCAGACTCCCAGCTTCTCGGCACTCAGGGCCGGCGCGAAAAGATAGCCCTGGGCATAGTCGCAGCCCATGCGGGCCAGCATATCCAGCGTCGGCTGATCCTCAACGCCTTCGGCCACCACATCCAGCCTGAAGTGACGCGCGAGGTTGATGATGGTTTCTACCAGTCGCTGATCTGCGTCTTCAGTCAACATGCGCATGACGAAGGACTTGTCGATCTTGAGTTCGTCGGCGGAGATCTTCTTGAAGTAGCTCAGCGAGGAATAACCGGTGCCGAAGTCGTCGATTGAGATGCGCACCCCAAGCTCGCGTAACCGCGCCAGTCGCGCGGTCGCCTGCTCGAAGTCGATGATCAGCGCCCCCTCGGTGATCTCCAGAGTCAGCCCGCCGCTCTTCACGCTCCACGCGGACAACGCGGTGCGTATCATTTCCACGAAATCGTGGTGATGGAGCATGCCTGGGCTGATGTTTACCGCCACGCGCAGCTCGCCGTGCGCAGCCGCCTGCTGCAATGCGTTGCTGAGCGCGTACCAGGTCGTCTCCTGGATCAGGCCGGCTTCCTCGGCCAGCGGAATGAACACGTCGGGCGTCGCCACCGGTTTGCCATCCTGTAGCCAGCGCATCAGCGCCTCCGCGCCCGCCGCACGGCCGTCGGCGATACACAGCTTTGGCTGATAATGCACCTCCAGCCCCCCCGACCGCAGCGCCTCGGCGAACGCATTGCCCAGTGTCCAGGGCGTGAGCACCTCCTCGGCACAGCTATCGTCGAACACCTGTAGCCGCGCAGTGCGCTTGCGCACCGCGGCGGCGGCCAGCTGTGCCTTGCGCAGCAGGCTCTCGGCCTCTGTGGCTTGAAGCGGGCACAGCGCAATGCCGATGTTCAGTTCCGGTGCAATCGTCAGTGCGGCGTCGGACATCGCCTCCTCGGCGACGCGCGCCAGCTTTTCAGCGGCAAGCACCGCGTGGCCGCCGTTACGGATCGCGCTGACCAGGACGCAGAAGCTGGCGTCGCCGAACCTGAGCACGGTGCCGCGTTTGCCCAGGGTCAGACCGAAGCGCTCTGACAGCGCCCGCAAAAAAGCGGCGCAGGCCTCGAAACCAAGTCGCGCTTGCAGGCCGGGCAGATCGGTGACGTTTATGAGCAGCAGCGCAAACGAGCCTTCAGCGCGCTGCACGGCGCCGTCCAGCGCCGCCAGCAGTTCCCGGTGCGACAGGGTACGGCCTTCTGCGAGGGCGTTACTGTCCGCCGCGGCGCTCACAGGAAGTACTCCGTGGGATCGATTCCGTACCCCCCACGTTCCACGCCACGCGTGATCCACAAGGTCGGCTCCTTCCTGCCGGTGTTCTCATCGCAGGTGAGCAGGTCGACCGTGGTGAATTCCTCGCGCACCTTCTTCTGCGCATCGAGGATCAGCATCACTTCGGGACGCAGACGCCGGAAACGGTTCTGGCCGATGACCACTCCCACTTCACCGGTGTTCAGTTCCACCAGCGATCCGGTGGGAAACACGCCCACAGCCTGGATGAACAATTCCACCAGTTGCGCCGGAAACGCGACGCCGCCGAGGCGCTTCAGCTCGCGCACCGCATCATAGGTGGACCTGGGGCTGGCGTAACAACGATCGGAAATCATCGCGTCATAGCAGTCGATGATAGCGGCGATACGCCCGATCAGCGGAATGGCATCGCCCTGAAGCTTATGCGGGTATCCGGAACCGTCGAAGCGTTCATGGTGGGTCGCGATCATGGTCACGATACGGGTATCGACATCGGCCGCGGCACGCATCAACTCAATGCCATGGTCCACGTGCGCGCGAATCAATCGCCATTCTTCATCGCTCGGCTTGCCTGGCTTTTTCAGCAGTTCCGTTGGCAGCCTGGTCTTGCCGATGTCCAGCAGCATGGCGCCGGTGCCGACCGCCCTGAGCGTCTCCTTGTCGAGACCCAGGTGTCGCCCGAACGCCAGCGCCCACACCGAGGTGGCGAGCGAGTGGCTGTAGAGATAATCATCCTTGCTCTTCATGCGCGCGAGCCAGCCCATCGCATCGCGATTGCGGAAAACGCTGTCCACCATCGAGCCGACGACGGTCTCCAGATGCGGCACATCGAGGCCGCCGCCGCGCCGCAGATTGTCGAAGATGGTGCCTACCGCGCGCTTCGCCTCGCCGAAGGTGGCCGCGGCCAGTGTCAGCTCGGTCTTCAACCCAACCGGATCCTTCACCGGCACCTGGCCGACAAATGCCGCGGCGTCCGCCGACAGGCTTTCCAGCGGATCGGGCGGAACCGGCGCCGGGGCTTTGGCAACGGATGTATTGCGTGCTGCGGAAAGCAGTTCGTCGGCTTCTGCTGCCGACACCTCCACATATACGACCTTGCACAGGTTGCGCAGCGCATCCAGTTGCTCGTCGTCTTCAACCACGAACCCCTGAAACAGGAACGGCGTGTCGGTCCAGGGTCGATCGAGCCGGGATACATAGATGCCCACCCTGAGATGTTCCGCAGGGAGTTCGATGATCGCCTTCGACGTGGCTTGAGTCTTAATGAGGCGCCCGCGCAGTCAGATGATTGCGCGACTATAACGAGGCGTGCGGTGCGACCTGAGCGATGGCTCGCAAAAACGAATCAGTTACCGCCGCAAGGAGGAAAACTGTGAGTCCGCTCACGGCCTTGAGGGCTTGGGCTGAAACTCCGGATCCCCCATCTGCCACAGCGTGAATGACCACAGGTCCGCGGTCAGCGTTTCCGCCTGGCTGGCGGTGGAGCCGAGGCCGTGGCCGGCGTCGTAGTCGATCCGCAGCAGCACCGGCCGCCCGCTGCGGGTCGCCGCCTGCACCCGCGCCGCCATCTTGGTCACTTCCCAGGGGGCGATGCGCGGATCGTTGGCACCGGTGGTGAACATGACCGCCGGGTAGGCCACATCGTCACGCACATGGAAGTAGGCTCCCATCGCGTACAGATCATGAAACCCCTGCTCGGTCTGCACCGAACCGAATTCCGAAATGTTCGGCGGCCCGTTGGGCGTGAGTTCCACCCGCAGGCTGTCCGACAGACCCACCTGATCCAGGATCACGCCGAACATATCGGGCCGCCAGGTCAGTGCGCCACCGACGGTGATGCCGCCGGCGCTGCCGCCGCGGCCTGCAAGATACCTGGTCGCGGTGTAATGCTGGTCCAGCAGATACTGCGCACAGGCGATGAAGTCGAAAACGGTATTGAGCTTGGTGCGTTTCTGTCCGGCGAGGTGCCAGTCCTCGCCGTACTCGCCGCCGCCGCGCACGTGCGCCACCGCCAGCACGTTGCCGCGCTCCAGCCACGCCAGCGTCGTGGGCGAGAAGCCTGGATCGAGCGGGTTACCGTAGCTGCCATAGCCGACCAGAATGGTCGGATGGCTGCCGTCGAGCGTCAGGCCTTTGCGGTGCAGGATCGACAGCGGGATGCGCGTGCCGTCGTAACTCACGGCAAACACCTCTTCCGCTTGCAGCTGCGATACATCGAGGCTGCTGGGCGGTGTCAGCCCGGTATCGGTGGTGGCGTCGGAGGCCGGGTCGTAGTTGAACACATGTGCCGACTGCACCCAGCCCTGGATGTCGAACAGCGCGCCCGGTTGGTGCGCATCGGTGATCGGTCCCTGGATGCTGCCTTCGAACGGTAACGGCACCGGATGGCTGCTTTTGCCATCGAACGACACCCGCAGCAGCCGCGACAGCGCGCCATTGCGCTCGCGCACGTACAGCGCATCGCCGGCGATGTCGAAATTGGTCAGCACGCCCCGGCCTTGCGCGACGATGACCTCGGCATGGGCAATGTCGGGATGAGCCAGCGAGGTGCGCAGCAGCCGGAAGCGCGGCGCGCCATGCTGCGACAGGAAATACAACTGGTCGCCGCGCAATGCAAACTCCGTCACGCCATCCTCGACATCGGCCAGCTTGCGCCATGGCGTGTCACTGCCGTTGATGCTGGCCAGCGGCGCCACGAACAGCGTCGATGGGTTGTTATCGGCGTTGTGGTTCGCCACCGCGAGGGCGAACGGCGACTCCGGCGACAGCACCAGGAACGTGACCTGTCCTTCGGGTACCGGCACCGCTGCGGCAACGCCGCGGCCGAACACCGCCGGATCGCCGTCGCCGCTGGCGCGGCTGCCGAGCGTGTGCAGATAGGTGCGGGCGTTATAGAGCGCTTCGGCGGCGCGCAGTTGCGGCGTGCGCTTGGCGTAGCGATCGTAGAAGAACGATTTGTTATCCGGCCGCCAGGCGACGACGCTGTTGGAGGTGCGGTCGATGGCCTCATCCAGCGTCCGGCCGCTGCTCACTTCCAGCACGTGCAGCACGCTGTCCTCCGAACCGCCGGCGGAGATGCCGTAGGCGACCAGGCGTCCATCCCAGGATGGGGTGTAGAAATCCAGCGCATAGTGGGTGCTGCTGCCGGCACCCAGGGTCGAGGGGTCGAGCAGCAGGTGGTCCTGGCCGTGCAGGCCGTCGCGGTAATAAAGCTTGGGCTGCTGCGCGCCCGGTTCGACGATGCGGTAAAAATAACGCTCACCGCGTCGGATGAGACCGCGGCGACTCAAGTCCGCATTGTTGAGCGCATGGATGCGCTGCAGCAGTGCCGCGCGCCCCGGCAGCCGTTCGAGCGCGGCGCGGGTGTACTCCGCCTGCGCCTTCATCCAGGCCTGCACCTCGGGATCGTCCAGGTTTTCCAGGTAGCGATAGTTGTCCACCACCTCGGTGCCGAAGTAGGTGTCGGTCACCGGTCGGATCGGCGCCGCGGGCGGCAGGTCGGCCGCCAACGCTGGCAACGACGCTGCCGCTGCGCAGGCCGCAGCCAGGGCGAGCAGAGCGGTGCGCGGGCGCGTTACAGTGTGCACGGTGGACCTCATCATGTCGGGCTGGTGTACGTCGGCATATCAGCCGTCGGGTAAAATTTTTTTAAGATGGCGCGCCCGGCGGGATTCGAACCCACGACCTGCAGCTTCGGAGGCTGCCACTCTATCCAGCTGAGCTACGGGCGCACACGGCGCGGCGCGCAAGATTACCGCAAGCGCGGCTGCCAACGCGAACCCGGCACCAGGCCGCAGGCTTAAGCTTGCCGCCGCGCGGCCGTCAGTGGTGCTTTTCGTTCGCCGCCAGGTCGCCGGTCAGCTGGATCAGATTGGCCTGGCTGCCGGCCATGCCGACGTCGCTCTCGTACTTGCCCGCAATCACCATGCTCGGTACGCCTTCGATCCGGTCGCGCCGCATCAGGTCATCGGCCTTCTGCAGGTTGGCCTGCACGCCGAAGGAATTATAGGCGCTCAGGAAATCCGCCTCGCTGATGCCGTTGGCCTTGGCGAAGCGCAGCTGATCCTGCAGCGTGGCCTTGTCATCGCCCTGCGAATACAGCGGATCCTGCTGCTGATGGATCTGGTCGAACACCTTGGTGTGCAGTTCGTCGAGCTTGCCCAGCGCCTGCAGCGTGTAGAACAGACGCGCATGCGCGCGGTGGACCTCACCCCAGGTCACCGGCACGCGCACGAACTCGACGTAGGCGGGCTTGTCCTTGCGCCAGGTCTCGATGTAAGGGTCGAGCACGAAACAGTGCGGGCAGCCATACCAGAAGAACTCGATCACTTCGACTTTGCCGGGCGGCGCGTCGGTGGGTTGTGCCGGCGACAGCACCTTGTAGTTGGTACCGGCGACCCACTTGCCGGCCGGCAGCTGGCCCTCGGGCGCCAGCGCGGCTACGCGCTCCAGGGCAGCCTCGCCGCTGTCGGTGGATTTGCCGGTGTCGGCCCCCTCCTGCTGCGTCTTCGCGGCCACCGCGACATCGCTCACGCTGGCCGCAGCCGCAGCGGCTTCGCCGGCAGCGGCGGCTACCGTGGGCACGTTCGCCGTCCGACTGGTGGCGCTACTGGCACTGGCGGCCGGCGCCTGACTGGACTCGCGCGCGCAGGCGCTCAGGCTGGTGACCAGCAGCAACAGCGCCACGGTTGGCTTCATACCGGTATTCAGCGCATGCCCTGGACGTAGGAGGCGAGGTTGCGGATGTCCTGCTGCGTCAGGCGGCCGGCGACGGTGTGCATGATCTCGGCATTTGGACCGCCGCTGCTGTCGCCCTTGTCGTTACGCGTGTAGCGCTTGTCGGCGGCATAGTCGCTCAGCTGGGCAACGGTATAGACCGCGTGCTGCGCGCGCAGCACCGGATATCCGGCGGCCGGATTACCGCGGCCGACCGGCCCATGGCAGGCCATGCAGGCCGGAATGTTGCGTGTGCGGTCGCCGCCGCGATAGAGCTGTTCTCCGGCCTGCCAGTACGAGGGATCGGCCTCGAGTCCTGCCGGGACCTGCTGCGAGAAGTAGACCGCGAGGTCCTGCATGTCCTGGTCGCTCAAAGCGGCCGCCATCGGCGGCATGACGCCGCTGGCATCGATGCGTGTCTTGTCGTGAAAATGTTGCAGCTGGCCCTGGATGTAGGCCGCGTTCTGGCCGGCAAGATTGGGCCACTGGGCGTTGACGCTGTTGCCGTTGGGGCCGTGGCAGGCGAAGCAAACGGCGGCCTTGGTAGCACCCGCCTCGGCCGAGCCATCGGCCAGCGCGAACGGGGCGGAGCAGACGGCCAGCAGCAACCCAGCCCAGCGCATCATCGGCATCATTTGCAGTCGGCTCCCGTCGGACGGCAGATTTTCTTTGCACAGCAAAGGGATCGAAGAATTGTACACTAGCGGCCCGGCCCGCGCCCCGACCCGGGTAGCCTTGAGCTCGCCTCGCCGCTTTATCTCACAGGACCCCGCGTGAGCGTCTATCCCAACGCGCAGTTCCTGTTCAGCGCGGCGGCCGCGGCCCAGTTTCCGGCCGACGGCGGCGCCGAAGTGGCGATCGCCGGCCGCTCCAACGCCGGTAAATCCAGCGCCATCAATGCCATCACGGCCCGTCGTGCGCTGGCTCGCACCAGCAAGATGCCCGGCCGCACGCGACTGCTGAATTTTTTCCAGCTGTCGGACGGCAAGCGGCTGGTGGACCTGCCGGGCTACGGTTTCGCCGAGGGGCCGCCGCCCGAGCGCGATTCCTGGGCGCAGCTGATCGAGGCGCTGGCGCAGCGTGAGTGCCTGAAGGGGTTGCTGCTGGTGGTGGACGCGCGCCGCGGCCTGCTGGCAGCGGACCTGCAGCTGCTGGGCTGG
Organism: Steroidobacteraceae bacterium; assembly: GCA_036262215.1. Classification (GTDB taxonomy): domain Bacteria; phylum Pseudomonadota; class Gammaproteobacteria; order Steroidobacterales; family Steroidobacteraceae; genus FEN-1191. The sequence continues at coordinate 7,854 of DATAJH010000187.1, read as the reverse complement.
GCCGAAGGCATGCAGCGCCCGGTGCACGTGCTGCTGTCCAAGTCCGACCAGCTCAAGCGGGCCGAGGCGCGCACGCTACTGACGCGATCGCAGGCGCAGCTCGAGGATCGAGGCTCGGTGCAGCTGTTCTCGGCACGCACCGGACTGGGAGTGGACGAGGCCAGGCGCACCATCGATGGCTGGCTGCGCACCGGCGGCTGAACGCGACAGCCTATGAAGATCGACAGCCTATGAAGATCAAGGGTGCCGCGCCCCGGATACCTGTACATCCGTACAGGCGATCCACGACGGCGTCAGCGGCACTAACCTGTCCCTTGATCTCCTCTGTCAGGCCGCATCACAGGTTACCGACGATCCCCAGATGGATGTCCTTGGGTGCCAGCCCCGCCAGCATCGACGGATTCGGCACGCTGGTGGTCAGGTGGGTAACCTTCGCCTCGTAGTTGACTTCGCAGGTCGAGCGGGCCAGCAACGCATGGCTGGCGGTCCTGGCTTCCATCGTCACTTCCAGGACAAAGCCCTGTCGCAAATACGAGCGTGTTGGTCCTACCATCGGCGGCACGTTCACGTGAGCCTTGGCAGTGCTGCCAGGCGCGATTCTGGCGAAAAACGCGCCGGCGCAGGCATCCAGGGCCTTCTGGTCGCGCACCGACAGCGCCGATGTCTGCCCGCTATGATCAACGACAGCGATATCAGCAAATGCTGTGGCAATGCCCCCGATGAGGGCGACTGTACCGGCCGTGATAGTGATTAATGATTTCATGCCAATTCTCCGTGAATTCAGTTCGCGACCACCAGGGTCGGGATGTCGATACCGCGCTTCGCCGCATCCTGCAGCGTGTGCGTTTTCAGATAGATCAGGGTCAGCTGCGGCCGATGGGCCGATCGGACTGCGTTGGCCAGGGCCCGCTCGTAGCAGCTTCCAGGGTCGGTACCGGACGGCACGTCCAGCAGCAGATAGTCGTCGCAGACCTGATGGGCGGCCTTGGACAGCCGGCCATACAGATTGCCCGCATCGACCGGCTGGGCCAGATCAAGACCCGCGGTGCTGACGGCCATCTGGACCGTGATCAGACGTCCTTTGGCCTGGACGGGGCCCGACAGTAAGGCGAAGGCTGCCACAGCAGCGGCTGCGCAGGCTGCCACAGCAGCGGCGCAGATGCTGGCTCTGGCGTAGAACAGGACAGGGATGTTGCAGTTCATGGCGGCTCCCGATGCGTGTTTGACGGCGGGTTGTTCCGATGGTCGACGCGGCAAATATGAGCCGCGCGAGGCGCAGCTTGGTATCGCGTGAATAGATGACGGCATCGACCGGGCCGGGGACGCCCCGCGTCACCATTTCTGATGACTGTTCCGGCGAGGTATCCAAGATAGAATCGCAACAGCGTGAGCGACAAGCTGAACCCAAACGGCGGTGGGAACGCGCATAGATTCATCGTCGGCCGGGCGCGCGAACTTGATGTATTTCGGACGGCGTTCAACCGCATGCTTGGCGGCCGGCGCCAGCTGCTGCTGATATCCGGCGAGCCGGGGATCGGCAAGACCTGTTGCGCGGAAGCGCTCGCGGACGTGGCCGAGGATCAGGGCGCTCTGGTGCTTTGGGGGCGCTGCCACGAGGAGGCCGGGGCGCCGCCCTACTGGCCGTGGGTACAGATCCTCAGGGCCTATGTCGACGCGTCATCGCTCGACGAGGTGCGCCTCACCATGGGCGCGGCGGCGAACGATATCGCCGCCCTGGTGCCCGAGCTGGTGGATATATCTCATCGCACGCACTCGGCGGCCGGCGCGATGGGCGACGCGAACATCGCGCGCTTTCGAGTGTTTGATGCCGTCCGGCAGTTCTTCCACCAGGCCACACGGCAGGTTCCCATTACCCTGGTGCTGGACAACCTGCACTGGGCGGACGCGCCCTCACTGTCACTGCTGGAATTCCTGTGCCAGGAGTTGCTGCGCGGTCGGCTGCTCATCGTCGGCACCTATCGGGACGGCGAGGCCTCGGCAAAGTCGCCATTAATGAGCACATTGGGTTGTCTGAGACGCGACGTCGACACCGAGCGCGTCCACCTCACCGGACTCTCCAGAACCGCAATCGGTGAGGTCGCCGAGCATTTGTGCGAGGTCAGCCTGTCTGAGCCTGCGCTCAAGATGATTTATCAGCGCACGGATGGCAATCCGTTGTTCGCCATTGAGTTGATCAAGGTTCTGATTGACGAGAGCGCGGGCGGCGAAATTGGCGCCATGCCCACAAGAATTCCGGCCGGTGTACATGAGACCATTGGCCGACGTTTGATTCGACTCTCCGACGCGTGCAACGAGCTGCTGAGCGTCGCGGCTGTGCACGGCCGTCAATTCACGGTTCGTGAGATCGCCGCCACCACCGGCAAGCATGTGCAGCGGGTGCTGACCGGCCTCGAACCGGCGGTTCAGACGGGCATCGTTCAATCGAATGCCGACACTTCAGGCAGCTACCAGTTCACCCATGCATTGATCCGCGACACGATCTACGAAAATCTGCCTGCGGTTGATCGCCTGCGCCTGCACGCCCGTGCCGGAGACGCGCTGGTCAGCGTTCATGCCGCAAACCTTGAGTCCGCGCTCAGCCGCATCGCACATCACTACTATGCAGCCGCCGCGCTGGACGATAACGACAAGGCTGTCAGTTTTGCGCTGCAAGCTGCCGACAGCGCGGTGCGGATGTATGCCTACGACGATGCGCTGCTGCATTACGACCACGTCATTGAGATGCTGGAGCGCGGTGGCCTGATTCCCGATGAGCGTCTTGCCCGTGCCTACATTCTCAAGGGCTCGGCACTGTACCAACTGGGACACGCGCACCATTCCATGGAAGTGCTGCTTGGAGCCGTGAATCGGACGCGCGTGTTGGGCATCGATCTGCTGGTCGATGCTCTGATGCTGCTGGCAATGTCGTCCAGGCACCTGGAGCAACAGCACTTCGTACCCTTGCTTGAGCGTGCGTTGGCGCTGTTGCCAGTGGCCGACTCGGTCGCACGCGCGAAGGCGCTGGCGACGCTGTCGTTCGCCCAGAGAGCCTCACTGGATAATTCACGGACTCAATTGTTGGTGGACGGAGCCGTTGCCATGGCCGGCCGCTGCTGCGACGCCGCGGCGCGCTGCGCCTGCTACGTACTCGCGGCCATGGCGCTGCGCGGTATACCCGAGAACCTGCAGCGTCGGCTGCTGCTGGGAGGCGAATACATTAACGTCGCCCGGTCTACCGGCAGCGTCGATCTGGTAGCGGAAGCCTATCATTGGCAGGCGCTGAACTATTTCGAATCCGGACAACTCGAGGAGCTGGAACAGCTGCTCGGGCACTACGACGGACTCAGCGCCGCCCGTTTCGGGCTGCATCAATACCACACGGGTGCGAATCGCGTGACCCTGGCGCTGTTGCGCGGTGAATGGGCGGATCTGGAAACCCGAATGGAGGCGTTGTTGCAGATCGGTACAAAAACTCGGCGCGACGATGCGGATGGTGTGAATGGCGCGCAGATGTTCGCACTTAACCGCGACCTTGGCCGCTTGCACGCACTGGCACCGCGCATAACGAAGATTGCCGCCGACGCGACCGCGCGCATCTGGGAGCCAGGGCTGATGCTCATTTGCGCCGAGACCGGGCTGCTGTCCGAGGCCAGCAGGATTTTTGAACGGCTTGCCGGCCAGGAATTCCGCGCCATCAGTCGCGACGACATGTATGTGACCTGCCTGGTGTTCTGTGCGGAGACCTGCTGTGCCCTGACGGATGCGGCACGTGCCGCAATGCTGTTTCAATTGTTACTGCCGTACACCCGACAGACCGCCAACCATCCGACCGCCGTGTGCTTCGGCGCCGCCGATCTGTATCTGGGCATGCTGGCCGGTTGCGCCAATTGGCCCGATCCTGCCCGCGAGCACTTCGATCGGGCGCTGGCGCTGAATCGTGCCATGCGTGCGTGGCCTTTTCTGGCCAGGACATTATTCCGCTACGGTGCCTTCCTGATAACACGACCGACAGAGGCCGAGCGGCGCCTGGGCCTGCGGCAGCTGCACGAGGCCGAGCAGCTCGCGCGTCGACTCGAAATGGCGCGCCTGGTGATCGATATCGATGCCGTGCTGCATTCGAGGGACCGCGGTGTCACGTTCCCTGACGAACTCACGGCGCGCGAAGTCGAGGTTCTGCGTCTGCTCGCGCTCGGGCGGACCAACAAGGATGTGTCACTGGTGCTGGCGATCAGCCTTAATACCGTCGCCACCCATGTCCGCAACATTCTGAACAAGACGCAATGCGCCAATCGTACCGAGGCCGCCGCCTACGCCATCCGGCACGGACTGCAAGGTTCTGAACCGACTTCAATGGCCCTCTAATCGAATGGGAGATCAGCATGCCGCTATTCATGATAGAGAGAAACTTCGCCGAGACGTTTAACGCATCCGCAGCAGACTATGCGGCGGTGGTGCAGATAAACGATCAGGCCGGCGTCAAATGGCTGTATTCGTTCCTGTCGGCAGACAAACGAAAAACCTATTGCCTGTACGAAGCGAAAAGCGGGGATGCCATCAGGGAAGCCGCCAGGCGCGCCGGTCTTCCGGCTGATATCGTCATCGAACTTGCAGGCGAGCTGCGCCCGGAAGTGTTGCTGGCCGCCTCGTGAAAAAGAAAGGCCCCGGTAGTCCTGATTAGGGGATGGACTGCCGGGGCCCAGAGCAATCCGGCGCGGGTCTCTACGCACCGGATTTTTACCCGCTTTAGGGAGGGAAGCGGGGAGTGCATTGCACTCGTTTGGTTGGAGCCGGCCGGGGCCAGGAAAGTTGCAGGCCGAAGGTGAAATTTATTTAACGTGGAATCAAGAACTTAACCGCAACACTGTAGCGGCGCCGCTACAACAAAGTCCCGCTTTCGACGGGGGCCGGGCTGCTCTAGTGCGCCTGGTCCCAATTCAAGCCAGTGCCGATTTCGACCTTCAGCGGCACCGCAAGTTGCGCCGCGCCGCTCATGCGCATGCCTACTTCGAGCGCTGCCTGCTCGAGGTAATCCTCGCTGACCTCCAGCACCAGCTCATCGTGCACCTGCATCAACAGCTTCGCCGGCACCTCAGGGCGCTGGCACCAGGCATCGATCGTGATCATCGCGCGTTTGATGATGTCGGCCGCGGTGCCCTGCATCGGCGCGTTGATGGCGCTGCGTTCGGCGTACTGCTGCAGCTGACGATTGCGCGAACGGATCTCAGGTAAGTACAGCCGCCGGCCGAATACGGTTTCAACATAGCCATCGCGCCGCGCCTGTTCGCGCGTGGCATCCATGTAGCGCCGCACGCCCGGGTAGCGCGCAAAGTACAGCTCGACGTAACTTTGGGCCGCACTGCGGGCGATGCCCAGCTGACGCGCCAGCCCGAAGGCGGACATTCCGTATATCAAGCCGAAGTTGATCGCCTTGGCCGATCGACGCTGCTCGCCCGACACCTGATCGAGCGCCACGCCGAACACTTCGGCCGCGGTGGCCTGGTGGATGTCGCGATCCTCGGCGAAGGCGCGCAGCAGGCCCTCATCGCCCGACAGGTGCGCCATGATGCGCAGTTCGATCTGCGAGTAGTCGGCCGCCAGCAGGCGCTGGCCGGGCGGGGCGATGAATGCCTGCCGGATACGCCGGCCTTCCGGACTGCGGATCGGGATGTTCTGCAGGTTGGGATCGGTCGATGACAGCCGGCCGGTGGCGGCGACCGCCTGATGATAGGAGGTGTGTACGCGGCCGGTGGCCGGATTGATCTGCTCCGGCAGTCGCTCGGTGTAGGTGGAACGCAGCTTGGCAAGACCGCGATACTCCAGGATCAGCCTGGGCAGGGCGTAATCGGCTGCCAGTTCCTCCAGCACGTCCTCGGCCGTGGACGGCGTGCCGCTCGGGGTCTTGCGCGTCACCGGCAGCTGCAGCCGCTCGAACAGGATCTGCTGCAGCTGCTTGGGCGATTCGAGATTGAACGGCGCGCCGGCCTCGATATGTGCCAGCGCCTCGATCTCGCGCAGCCGCAGCGCGATCTCGCCGCTCTGCGCGTGCAGCATGTCGCGATCGATCAGCACCCCGTGGCGCTCCATGCGCTGCAGTACCGGCACCAGCGGCTGTTCGATCTCCAGGTACACCCACGCCAGCGCCGGCACCTGCGCAAGCCGCGGCCACAGCACGCGATGCAGCCGCAGCGTCACATCGGCGTCCTCGGCCGAGTATTCCGCCGCCTTCTCCACGCTGACCTGGTTGAAGGTGATCTGCTTGGCGCCCTTGCCGGCGACATCCTCGAAATGGATGGTGCGCATGCCCAGCAGGTGCGCTGCCATCGAATCCATGTCGTGCCGGGTCGCGGTGCTGTTGAGCACGTAGGACTCGAGCATGGTGTCGTAGCGCTGGCCCTGCAGCTGCACGCCATAGTTCTGCAGCACGTGGATGTCGAATTTCAGGTGCTGTCCGACCTTGCCGTGCCCGGGGTCTTCCAGCAGCGGCCGCAGTGCCTCGAGCACCTGGGCGCGATCGAGCTGCGCCGGCGCGCCGGCGTAGTCGTGCGCCAGCGGCACGTAGGCCGAATGTCCGGGCTCGATGCAGAACGACACGCCGACGATCTCGGTCGTCATGTAGTCGAGACTTGTGGTCTCGGTATCGAAGGCAAACAATTCTGCGGCTTTGAGCGCTTCGATCCAGCGCGACAGCGCGTCCCAGTCCATCACGGTGTCGTAGCGCCGCGGCACGCTCGCCAGCGCCGCCGCCGCAGGATCGGCCGGCTGCGGCAGCTCGATGGCCGCGGCTGTCTCGTTAATTGCGGCACTGTCGACCGGCGGGACAGGGACGGCAACGCCACCGGTGGCGCCGGCACTCGTGGCGCCGGCGGTCACGGTGCCGGCCGCAGCGGCGGTCGCAGCGGCCGCGGTGGTCTCCAGCTGCTGCAACAGCGTGCGCAGCTCGAGTCGTCGATAGAGCACACGCAGTCGCGCGGTGTCGGCGGCGCGTCGCACCAGCCCGGCCTCATCCAGCGGCAGATCGAGATCGCAGCGGATGGTGGCGAGCTGGCGCGACAGCGCCAGCGTCGTCAGGCCGGCGCGCAGGTTGTCGCCGACCTTGCCTTCGATCTCGACGGCGTGTGCCAGCAGCGCATCCAGTGTGCCGTACTTGTTGAGCCACTTGGCGGCGGTCTTCGGGCCGACCTTGTCGATGCCGGGAATGTTGTCCGAGCTGTCACCGACCAGCGCCAGGTAGTCGATGATCTGTTCCGGGAACACGTCAAACTTGGCCTTGACACCGGCGCGATCGAGCACCGTGTTGCTCATGGTGTTCACCAGCGTGATGTGCTCGTTCACCAGCTGCGCCATGTCCTTGTCGCCGGTGGAAATCAGCACCTGCTGACCGCCAGCGGCGGCGCGGGCGGCCAGCGTGCCGATGACGTCATCGGCTTCGACACCGTCGATGCGCAGCAACGGCAGGCCGAGCCCCTCGACCGCCTCGAGCAGCGGCTCAGTCTGGGCGCGCAGATCATCCGGCATCGGCGGCCGATTGGCCTTGTACTCGGCAAACAAGTCATCGCGAAAAGTCCTGCCCGGCGCATCGAACACCACACCGATATGCGGCGGTTCGAACTCGCGCAGGAATTTCAGCAGCATCGACAGCACGCCGTGCACGGCGCCGGTCGGCTGTCCGGCCGAATTGGTCAGCGGCGGCAGCGCGTGGAACGCCCGGTACAGATAAGACGAGCCGTCGATCAGTACCAGGTCGGGTCGGGTGGGCAGCGGCATAGCGCGCACGATAAGCCAGCCGGAGCGAAGGCGCACCTGCCTACGCAGCGCGCTGGTGTCTCAGTTCGACGATAGCCCTCTGACGGCCAA
>DATAJH010000186.1:0-6883 GCA_036262215.1 Steroidobacteraceae bacterium | reverse complement strand
GGCCGCGCGTACGCTAGCCTCGGAAATCGCCATGGAAACTGTCACCCCGGAACTGGCAAGAACGGCCGTCGCGCCGGGCAAACATGGCATAATCCCAGCTTGCTTGGAACCACTTGGCCATTGGAAAGTGTGGGCGAAGGGCCGCGGTAGCGGCAGCCCTTGCAACAACATTAACACGGCGGAATGAGTTTTTTCACCAACCTGCGTGCTGACCGGCTGATCGAGCAGATCAAGTCGTCGACCAATCTCATGGGAGCGGAAACGCAGAAGGCCATCGCCAAGCTCAAGGAGGCCGGGCCGGGCGCGATCGACGCCGTCATCGCCGCACTGCCGGAAGCCGACAAGCACGCCACGGTGGCATTCGTTGACGTACTGGCGACGCTCGCGAACGCCAAGAGCTTCCCGAAATACGTCCAGGCGCTGGTCCAGGGCAGCCCACGCTCGATTGCCGGTGTCGCCTGGGCGCTGACCAGCAGCCGCGGCTATCCACCCAACCTGCTGCTCGACGCGCTGGCGACTCCAGGCATCGCCAAATCGGCCCTGCTCGACGTCATCAACGGTCAGCGCACCCGGTTTTCGATCCGCGAGCTGCTTACCGCGGCCTACGCGCAGGAACCGAACGAGAAGGCGGCGCTGTTCCGCATCGTCGCCGAGGCGGCCGACGAGTCGGCATTGCCGGAGCTCATCAGCCGCCTGCAGGGCAAGGATCCGATCGCGCGGTTGCACATCATCACCGTGTTGGCGCGGTTCAATAAGCCCGAAGTGCAGCGTGCACTGCAGGGCCAGCTCGGCGACAACAACAAGATGATCCGTTCTGCCGCGCTCGCGGCGCTGGCGAAAATGGACGGACCGATCGAAGTGGCGAAGGTGTGCGCACTGCTGCGCGATCCGGAAATCGAGGTGCAGAATCGAGCGGTCGAAGTGCTGCAACGCGCGCGCGATCCGGAAACGATTCGCCACCTGGTTCCGGTACTCAAGGATGAAAATGAGCAGTCACGCCGGGCCGCGGTCGAGGTGCTCAACGAGGTCGGGGACGCGCGTTCGGTGAAATATCTGCTGGAAGCCATCAAGGATGACGACTGGTGGGTGCGCAGCCGCGCCGGCGATGCGCTCGGCAAGATCGGCGGCCCGAAAGTCATCGACGCGGTGCTCGAGCTGGTGCGCGACAAGGATGAGGATCTGCGGCGCGCGGCGATCGAGATCCTCAACCAGACCAAGGATGAGCGCGCGATCAATCATCTGATCGAGGCCACCAAGGATGCCGATTGGTGGGTCAGCGAACGTGCGGTCGACGCGCTGGCCGAAATCGGCAGCAAGCGCGCCGTGCCGCGACTGTACGAGATGCTGCGCAGCGCCAACGCAAAAGCGCTGCCGGTGGTGGTGCGGGCGATCGGCAAGCTTGGCGACGAGAAATCACTCGACCTGCTGACGCCGCTGCTCAATCGCGAGGAAAAGGAGATCCGCGTCGAGACCATCCAGGCGCTGGCGCGCCTGGCGGATGAGCCGCGCGCCGACCAGATCCGGGCGCAGTTGCAGAACCAGTCGGTGAATCCCGACGCCACCGTGGCGCGTGCCGCAGTGCGCGCCATGACCGAGCTGGAAGTGCGCTTCTCCTCGGGTGTGACCGTGGCAACCGCGGTATCGCCGGCGGCCAGCACGCACCCGGGCCGACCCACCCGGCCGGTCGAGCCGGCGCGCACGCTGCTGATCCCGGAACGCGATGTCGCCAAGGTGGTGCAGCAGGTCGCAAACTCAAGTGCACCCAAGCTCGACATCAACACGCTCACGCCCGGAGACATCATCGAAGGACGCTACAAGTACATCGAGCGCATCGGCCGCGGCGCCTTTGGCACCGTGCTGCTGATGGAAGACACCGTGGTAGACGAGCGACTGATTCTGAAATTCCTCAATCCGAACGTGGCCCAGGACGAGGAGATCATGAAGCGCTTCGTGCATGAGCTTCGCTACTCGCGCAAGATCACGCACCGCAACGTGATCCGCATCTACGATTTCCTCTACATCCAGGGGCTGTACGCCATATCGATGGAGTTCTTCCCCTCGCACACGCTGGGCGCCGAGATCGTCAACGAGAAGCCGCTGGAGCTCAAACGCGCGCTGCAGTTCGGGATCGACATCGCCACCGGCATGACGGTCGCGCACCAGGTCGGCATCGTGCACCGCGATCTGAAACCCGCCAACGTGCTGATCAACGACGAGGGTCTGCTGAAGATCGTGGACTTCGGCGTGGCCGCGGCCCAGCGCGAAGGCGATACCCAGCTCACCAAGACCGGGTACGTGATCGGCTCGCCGAAGTACATGGCGCCGGAGCAGATCCTGGGTCGCAAGGTCGATGAACGCGCCGATGTCTACGCACTGGGCGTGATGATGTACGAAATGCTGACTGGCATACCGCCCTACTCGCGCGGCGATCACATGGCGGTGATGTACCAGCACGTGCAAGGCAAGGCGCGCGCGCCGCAGGAGATCAATCCGACACTGTCGGCAAACCTGGCCGAAGTAGTCGTAAAGGCCATGGCGGTCGATAAAGCCAAGCGCTTCCAGACCATGGAGGAATACCGCGGCGCGCTGGAACGCTTCCTGTAAACTTGGCTGTGCGGCGGCGGGTCATTTTTGGCCCCCACCGATCGCTCCCGCGGCCCCGTATCCGGCCAGGTTCGTGCGCTGGATCAAGGTTCAAGCCGCACGCCGTTGATACAGCAACGCTTAGGGCGTATAGCTCTTTCCTTCATGGCAGGGCTGGCTGAAAACTGTGAGGAAAGAGCACCGTGTCGCGCATTGATGCGTTCCTGAAACTCGGCACCCAGCAGGGCTGCTCGGACATCCATCTGGCGGTGGGCGTGCCGCCGATGCTGCGCATGAACGGCGATCTGGTGCCGATCAAGTTCCGCGATCTGCGCGACACCGAACTGGAAAGCTACATCACGGAAGTGCTGACGCCGAACCAGCAGGACTACCTCCTGCGCGGCAATGATCTGGACTTCTCCTACGTGTCGGGCGAAGGCGGGCGTTTCCGGGTCAACGTGTTCCGCAAGGACACCGGCATCGGCGCGACTTTCCGCTCGATACCGTCCGATATTCCAAGCCTGGTCAAGCTCGGCCTGCCGCCCATCGTCACCAAGCTGTGCGATTACCACCAGGGCATGATTCTGGTGACCGGCTCGACCGGGACCGGCAAATCAACCACGCTGGCGGCGATGATCGATCTGCTCAATTCCACGCGGCGGCTCAACATCATCAGCCTCGAGGATCCGATCGAATTCGTCCATCGCAGCAAATCCAGCCAGATCATCCAGCGCGAGCTCGGCACGCACATCCCCAGTTTTGCCGAGGGCGTGCGCGCGGCGATGCGCGAAGACCCGGACGTGATCCTGGTGGGCGAGCTGCGCGATGCCGAGACCATACGCATGGCGATGACCGCCGCCGAAACCGGCCATCTGGTGCTCGGCACCCTCCACACCACCAGCGCCGTCAAGACCATCGACCGGCTGATCGATGCGCTGCCGGCCGAGGAACGTGAGCAGACCAAGAGTTTCCTGTCGCAGAGCCTGCTGGCGGTGGTCACCCAGATCCTGGTCAAGACCAACGAGGGCCGCGGCCGCAAGGCGGTGGTCGAGATCATGATCATGACCAAGGCCATCGCCAAGCTGATCACCAGCGACCAGACGCATCAGATCCCAAGCCAGCTGCAGATGGGGCGCGAATTCGGCATGCAGATGTTCGACCAGGCATTGCTGCAGGCGCTGAACGCGCGCGAGATCGACCCCGATGACGCCTACATCTACGCCTCGGATAAACGCCTGTTCCAGAAGTTCGTGACCGATACCAGCATCCTGCCGCGCATGGACAGCACGCTGACGACGCAGCAGACCAGCGGCTGACGACCACGCCGCGGACACGTCCAGCATGGCGCAGATCGATCAATTCCTGGAGGAGGTGCTCAAGCGCCGCGGCTCGGATCTGCATTTCATCGCCGCCGATCCGCCGCGCATCCGCATGAATGGCGAACTCTCGCCGCTGCGTGGTGAGGTGCTGACAGCAGAATTCACCAAGGAAACGCTGTACGAAATAATGCCGCGCAAGGCCATCGAACGCTTCGACAGCAAGGACGGCGCCGATTTCGCCTACACGCTGGAAGGTAAGGGCCGCTTTCGCGTCAACATCATGCGCCAGCTGAACGGCATGGGAGCGGTATTTCGCGCCATCCCCTCGCAGGCGCTGACGCTCGATCAACTCGACATGCCCATGGCGGTGCGCCAGTTATGCCATGCCGTGAGCGGACTGATCCTGGTGACCGGCAAGACCGGCTCGGGCAAGTCCACCTCGCTGGCGGCGATGATCGACGACATCAACAAGCGCATCAAGGGCCATATACTGACGGTCGAGGATCCGATCGAGTTCGTACACGCGCGTCGCAATTGCCTGATCAGTCAGCGCGAGATCGGTGTGCACGCCCCGAGCTTCGCGGCGGCGCTGCACTCGGCCCTGCGCGAGGATCCCGATGTCATCCTGGTCGGCGAGTTGCGCGATCTGGAGACCATGAGCATGGCTGTCACCGCCGCCGAGATGGGCATCCTGGTGATGGGCACGCTGCACACCAACGGCGCCGGGCCGACGGTCGACCGGCTGGTCAACGCCTTTCCGGCCGACAAGCAGTCGCACGTGCGCACCATGCTGTCGACCTCACTGCGCGGTGTGATGTCGCAGCAGCTGCTGAAAAAGGCCGACGGCAGCGGTCGCGTCGCCGCGATGGAGATCCTGATCAATACCCCGGCCACGGCCAATCTGATCCGCCAGGGCAAACTCGACCAGCTTGAAAACGCCATGCAGACCGGCGGCTCGATCGGCATGCGCACCATGGACAGCGCGATCCAGGCGCTGCTCGACGCCGGCGCCGTGACCGGCGCCGAAGCCTATAAAAAGGCCATCAACAAGGCCAAATTCGAGCCGTTCAAAGATCAGCTCTGAGACGCGAAGCCCGCTGTCGGCCTACCGCCCCCGATTTCGATAGCCGCGCCCGCGGGTGCGCCGGCCAGCCACGGATTCAAGCCGCGTGCGATAATGGGTCTTTTGCGACAGTCCCTCGCCCGATCATGGCACGAAAAATCCTCGTCACCAGCGCCCTGCCCTACGCCAACGCCCCGTTGCACCTGGGCTACATCATGGAAGCGGTGCAGACCGACATCTGGGTGCGCTTCCAGAAGATGCGCGGCCATGACTGCATCTACTGCTGCGCCGAGGACGCGCACGGCACGCCGGTCATGATCCGGGCGCAGCAGGAGGGCATCACCCCGGAGACCCTCATCGCACGTAGCGCCGAGGAGCATCGGCGCGATCTCGCCGGGTTTCTGATCGGCTTGGATCAGTTCCACAGCACCCATTCGGCGGAGAACGTGCACCTCACGCAGCAGTTGTACGCCAGGCTGCGCGACGGCGGCTATATCGCGCGTCGCGCGGTGCGCCAGGCGTACGATGAGAAGGCCGGGATGTTTCTGCCCGACCGCTACGTGCGCGGCACCTGCCCGCGCTGCAAATCCCCGGACCAGTACGGCGACAGCTGCGAGGTCTGCGGCTCCACCTATACGCCGGCCGAGCTGATCGACCCGATCTCCACGGTCAGCGGCACGACCCCGGTGTGGCGTGAATCCGAGCACCTGTTCTTCAAGCTCGGCGCTTTCGAGACCATGCTGCGCGCATACGTCGCCGGCGGCAGCCTGCAGCCCGCGGTGCGCGCGAAGCTGGCCGAATGGTTCGAGGCTGGCCTGCAGGACTGGGACATCTCACGCGACGCGCCGTATTTCGGCATCGAAATACCGGACGCACCGGGCAAATTCTTTTACGTGTGGTTCGATGCACCGATCGGCTACATCGCCAGCTTCGAGGCCTGGCGCGCCGCGCACGCCGCCTCGTTCGACGATTACTGGAAGTCGGAAACCGCTACCGAGCTGTATCACTTCATCGGCAAGGACATCAGCTATTTCCATACGCTGTTCTGGCCCGCGGTACTGCATGGCGCCGGTCTGCGCCGGCCGAGCGGGGTATTCGTGCACGGCTTCCTGACCATCAACGGCCAGAAGATGTCCAAGTCGCGCGGCACTTTCATCACCGCGCAGCGCTATCTCGAGCGCCTGCCGCCCGAGCCGCTGCGCTACTACTTCGCAGCCAAGCTCAGCAGCGGCGTCGAGGACATCGATTTCAGCCTCGACGACTTCGTGGCACGCGCCAATTCTGACTTGGTGGGCAAACTGGTGAACATCGCCAGCCGCTGCGCGGGTTTCATCGAGCGCGGCGGCGGCCGGCTTGCCGCGGCGTTGCCCGAGCCCGCGCTGTACCACGAGTTCACCGCCGCCGGCGAGCGCATCGCAGCGCTGTACGAGTCGCGCGACTACTCGGCAGCGATCCGCGAGATCATGGATCTGGCCGATCGCGCCAATCGTTACGTCGATCAGCACAAGCCCTGGGCGCTCGCCAGGGATCCGGAGCGCGCCGACGACGTGCGCGCCATCGCTAGCCAGGGATTGAATCTGTTCCGGGTGCTGATGAGCTACCTGGCCCCGGTGCTGCCGCACATGGCGCAGGCGGCGGCGGCGTTTCTCGGCACCAGATTCGACGACTGGAGCGCCGTGGCAACGCCGCTGCTCGCTCAGCCTGTTGCGCGCTATAAGCCGCTGGCGACGCGCCTGGACCCGGAAGCGGTGGCCGCGCTGATCGCGCCGCCTGCGGCCGCCGACCGGGGCGAAGCTTCCGCAGCCGCCCCGGCCAGCGTCAGCATCGATGAGTTCGCAAAACTCGACCTGCGCGTGGCGCGGGTGGCGGCGGCGGAGCTGGTGGCGGGCTCGGATAAGCTGCTGCGGCTGACACTGGA
>DATAJH010000185.1:0-9302 GCA_036262215.1 Steroidobacteraceae bacterium | reverse complement strand
CGGTGAGCCGCTACGGCAGTGTGCGCGGCGGCGCCCTGGCGCTGCGGCGGCTGGCGCGCTGTCATCCGTTCAACGCCGGTGGCTACGATCCGGTACCCACCCAGAGCGCCCAGGCCTGCCATGCCCACGACCATTAGTCCCCGGCTGGCCCTGTGGGCGCTGTTTGGCATAGCGCTGTTCCTGAATTACCAGATGTGGTCGCATGACTACCCGGAAGGTGCGAGCACGGCGAGTGTCGCGGGCAGCGCTGGGCCTGCAACGCCGCTCGACAGCGCGGTGCCGACCGCCGCCCTGCCTGGCGGCAGCCAACCTGCCGCCACCGGCACCCCGGAAGCGAGCGCCGCCGCCGGCGCCGCCGGCACCGCTGGCGCGGACAGCGCGCACGGCCTGGTGACGCGTGCGCTGGTCGCGGACTCGCCTGTGGCTCCCAGCGTTCATGTGGTCAGTGATGTGCTCGACGCCGATGTCAGTCTGGCGGGCGGGGAGCTGCGGCGCGTGGACCTGCCGGCCTATCCGCAGGCGAAGGACAAGCCGGATGTGCCGGTGCGGCTGCTCAGCCGCGACAGCGCGGATTCGTTGTTCGTGCTGCAGAGCGGCCTGGCGCCCGTCAATGACGAATTCGCCCCGACCCACCAGGCGCTCTACAGCACTGACGCGCGCGAACTGCGGCTGCAGCCGGGCCAGGACGAGATCAAGTTGCCGCTGACCTGGAGCGACGGTCATGGTGTGACGGTCACCAAGACGCTGACCTTCCGGCGCGGGCAATACCAGATCGGCCTCGACTATCAGATCCAGAACGGCTCCGCGGCGCCGTGGAGCTTCGCGCCGTACGCGCAGATCCTGCGCTACAACGCCCCGATCGAGCGCTCCTACTTCCGGCCCGACAGTTACGCTTTCAAGGGCCCGGCCATCTACGACGGCACCAAGTATCAGAAATTCGATATCCAGAAGAATCCGGTGCTCGATCAGTCGATCAAGGGCGGGTGGCTGGCAGCGCTGCAGCATGATTTCGTGGCCGCGATCGTGCCGCCGGCCGATGCCCCCTATCGATACCAGCTGCAGACGCAAGGTAATGAATTCCTGCTCAAGGCCCAGGGGCCCACCACAGTGGTCGCGCCCGGAGCGAGCGCTACCACGCATGAGGCGCTGTTCGTCGGACCGAAGATCCAGACGCAGCTCGATGCCGTGCAGTCGCATCTGGACCTGGTGGCCGACTACGGCACGCTGCGCATCATCGCCACGCCGCTGTTCTGGCTGCTCGATCACGTGCATTCGCTGGTCGGCAACTGGGGCATAGCGATCATCATCGTCACCATGCTGCTCAAGCTGCTGTTCTACCCGCTGGCCGAAGCCAGCGGCCGTTCGATGGCGAAGATGAAGGCGCTGGCACCGCGGCTGAATATCCTGCGCGAAACCTACAAGGACGATCGCGAGAAGCTCAATCGCGGCATGATGGAGCTGTACAAACGCGAGAAGGTGAATCCGCTGGCCGGCTGCCTGCCGATGCTGATCCAGATCCCGGTATTTCTCGCCTTCTACTGGGTGCTGCGCGACAGCGTCGAGCTGCGCCAGGCTCCGTTCCTTCTGTGGATCAACGATCTGTCGGCCAAGGACCCGTTGTTCGTGCTGCCGGCGATCATGGCCGTGGCCATGTTCATCCAGTACAAGATCAATCCGCAGGTCGGCGATCCGGCGCAGCAGAAGATCTTCATGATCATGCCGCTGGCGATGTCGGTCACGTTCGCGTTCTTTCCGGCCGGCCTGGTGTTGTACTGGGTCACCAATACGGTCCTGTCGATCCTGCAGCAGTGGAACATCAACCGTCGCATCGAGGCCGCCATCAGCGCCAGGCGGTGAGCGACACCATCGTCGCCGCCGCGACGCCGCCGGGTCGGGGCGGGATCGCCATCGTGCGTGTCTCGGGAGCAGCCACGCGCGAGATCGGGGCGAGCCTGCTCGGCCAGCTGCCGCAGCCGCGCATCGCCAGCATGGCGCAGTTTCGCGACCGCGACGGCGGCGCAATCGATCACGGCCTGGCACTGTATTTCCCGGCACCGCACTCCTATACCGGTGAGCACGTGCTGGAGCTGCACGCTCACGGCGCTCCGGTGCTGGTCGAAGCCCTGATCCGCCGGCTGCTCGAGCTGGGCGCGCGCCGCGCACAACCCGGCGAGTTCACGCAGCGCGCTTATCTCAACGCCAAGCTCGACCTGGCCCAGGCCGAGGCGGTCGCCGATCTGATCGACGCGGCCTCCGATGCCGCGGCGCGGGCGGCGCTGCGCTCGCTGCAAGGCGAGTTCTCCAGTCGGGTACTGGCCCTGAGCCAGACGCTCGGCGAGCTGCGCGCGCAGGTCGAGGCGGCGATCGATTTCGCCGACGAAGACATCGATGGGCTCTCGGACCAGGCTTTAAGCGCACAGCTTGTGGTGGCCACGACGCAGCTTGACGCGCTGCGCGCTGCGAGCCGCCAGGGGCGGCTGTTGACCGAAGGCATGACGGTGGTGATCGCCGGTCGGCCCAACGCCGGCAAATCCAGTGTGCTCAACCGGCTGGCCGGGCATGAGGCGGCGATCGTGACCGCGACGCCAGGCACTACGCGCGACCTGCTGCGCGAGCGCATCCTGCTCGACGGCATGCCGCTGCATGTTCTGGACACCGCCGGACTGCGCACTGCCGGTGATGCGATCGAAGCCGAAGGCATACGCCGCGCGCGCGCGGCGATGGCACGCGCCGATCGCATTCTGTTCGTGATCGATGCCGCTGCCGATCCTGAAGGCTTGGGCTATCTGGAAGAGCGCGCGCTGCTGCCGCCCGAGGTGCCGGTGACGGTGGTATTCAACAAGATCGATCTGCTGGCGCACGGCAAAGAGCCGGGTGCCGTGCCGCCGGCTGCGACCATCATCAAACTCTCGGCGCTGACCGGGGAGGGATTCGATGCGCTGGCGGCGCACCTCAAGGCCTGCGTGGGATTCGAGCCGGAGGCGGTAAGCGCGTTATCGGCGCGTGCGCGTCATCTCGAAGCGCTGGCGCAGGTCGATGGTTATCTGGCGGCCGCCGCGCGACTGGTCAGCGCGCACAACGCTGCGGAGCTGGTGGCCGAGGAGCTGCGGTGCGCGCAGCAGGCGCTCGGTGACATCGTCGGCGCGGAAAGCTCGGACGAGCTGCTGGGGCGCATTTTTGCGCGGTTCTGCATCGGAAAGTGATGTGACAGTCTCGAGGATAACCCGCCGTATTGTAGCTCTATTGATACAGATTAGACCGTAGCCACCGCATTGCTGCACAAAACGACATAAAAGCGCCGTTCGGCGCGTGCGCATTTGCGCAGCTGTGCCTGGAACCGCACACTCCGCGCCGCATGCGATTCGCGCAGTCATTCGATGTCATTGTCGTCGGCGGTGGCCACGCCGGCACCGAGGCCGCGCTGGCAGCTGCGCGCATGGGTGCTGCGACACTGCTGCTGACGCAGAGCATCGAGACGCTCGGCGCCATGAGCTGCAACCCCGCGATCGGCGGCATCGGCAAAGGTCACCTGGTGCGCGAGATCGATGCGCTCGGCGGTGCCATGGCGCGCGCGGCCGACGTCGCCGGCATCCAGTTTCGCACGCTCAATGCCAGCAAGGGCCCGGCGGTGCGTGCCACGCGCGCGCAGGCCGACCGGGTGCTCTATCGCCAGGCGATCCGCCGCCAGCTGGAGAACCAGCGCGGGCTGTCGCTGTTCCAGCAGGAAGCGGCGGACCTCGTGATCGAGGGCGCTCGTGTGCGCGGCGTCGTCACGCTCACCGGCATCGCGTTCGAGGCCGCTAGCGTGGTGCTCACGGTCGGCACCTTCCTCGCCGGCCGCATTCATGTCGGTCTCGACAATTATGCCGCCGGTCGCGCCGGTGATCCGCCGTCGCTGCGCCTGGCGCAGAAGCTGCGCGAGATCGCGCCGCGTTGCGGCCGCCTGAAGACCGGCACGCCGCCGCGCATCGATGGCCGCAGCATCGACTACAGTGCACTCGCGGTTCAGCACAGCGATACACCGCTGCCGGTGTTCTCGTTCCTCGGCCGTGCCAGCGAGCATCCGCGCCAGCTGCCCTGCCATATCACGCACACCAACGAGCGCACGCACGCCATCATCCGTGCCGCCCTCGACCGCTCGCCGATGTTCACCGGTGCCATCGAAGGCGTCGGCCCGCGCTACTGTCCCTCGGTCGAGGACAAGGTGCACCGCTTCGCCGACAAGACCTCGCACCAGGTGTTCATCGAGCCGGAAGGTCTGGACACACACGAGGTGTACCCGAACGGCATCTCGACCAGCCTGCCGTTCGATGTGCAGCAGGATCTGGTGCGCAGTATCCGCGGCTTCGAGCGCGCGCACCTCACCCGGCCCGGCTATGCGATCGAATACGATTTCTTCGACCCGCGCGACCTCAAGGCATCGCTCGAGACTAAGAGCGTAGAGGGCCTGTTCTTCGCCGGCCAGATCAACGGCACCACCGGCTACGAGGAGGCCGCGGCACAGGGCCTGCTCGCCGGCGTCAACGCCGTACTCGCTCGACGCGCCGCGCCGCCGTGGCTGCCCGCGCGCAGTGAGGCCTATATCGGCGTGCTGGTCGACGACCTCGTCACCCGCGGCACCGCCGAGCCGTACCGCATGTTCACCAGTCGGGCCGAATACCGGCTGCTGCTGCGCGAGGACAACGCCGACGCGCGGCTGACGCCGCGGGGCAGGGCGCTGGGGCTGGTCGGCGACGAACGCTGGGCGCTGTTCGAGGCCAAGCAGGCCGCGATTACCGGCGAGCTGGCCCGGCTGCGGGCGTTCCGCTTCAAGCCCGGCCAGATCCCGGAGCACTGGGCGCAGCGCGTGCTCGGTGGGCCGGCACCAGCGCGCGAAGTCAGCGCTTTCGAATTGCTGCGCCGGCCCGAAGTCCGCTACCAGGCACTGATCGAGCTCGACGGCACGCTGGCGATGGCGCCGCAGGCGGACGATCGCCTGGCGCCGCAGATAGAGCGGGGCCTTGCGGTCCAGGCAAGCTATAGCGGCTATATCGAGCGCGCGGCCGAAGAGATCGAGCGCGCAAGGGCGCAGGAACACACGCCGCTGCCGCAGGATCTGGACTACGCATCGCTCGCAGGATTGTCCAACGAGGTGCGCCAGCAGCTTGCTGCAGTGCGGCCGGCGACGGTCGGCCAGGCCGCCCGCGTCCCCGGCGTCACACCGGCCGCAGTGTCGATTCTGCTGGTGCACCTGCGCCGCCACGGCGAGCGCCGCCATAACCGCCGCGCGGCCGATCCGGCCCGAAAAGTCCGTTAACGCTACCGCGCGGGCCGGCACGAAAGTTAAGTCGCGTCGCTGACCATTGCGCATCGGTTAGCGCTAAGATCCGGACCATAACGACCGTCAGGGAAGGGGTGTGTCATGGCAATCGCATCGCAGCTGCTCAAGCACAAGGGGCGCGTCATCCACAGCGTCGCGCCGGATGCTCCGGTGCTCGAGGCCATTCGACTGATGGCGGAGCACGGCGTCGGCGCGCTGCTGGTGATGCAGGACGAGCAGCTGGTGGGGGTGGTGTCGGAACGCGACTACGCGCGCAAGGTCATTCTCAAGGGCCGCTCGTCCAACGACACGCCGGTGCGGCAGATCATGAGCGCGCCGGTCCTGACGGTGCGCGCCGATCAGTCGGTACACGATTGCATGCGCATCATGAGCGAGAAGCGCATTCGCCATCTGCCGGTGGTCGATGCCAGCGGCGTCGTCGGCGTGCTGTCAATCGGCGACCTGGTGCGCGCGGTACTCGAAGAACAGCAGCGCACCATCGCCGACCTGGAGCAGTACATCCACAGCTGAAGGCGAGCCGCAGGTAAGCGCGGCAGCTGCCACCTGCGACACCGCGCCGGGCCGGCTCTGGCGCAGCCGCGACTACAGCGGCTGCTCAATAACTAAAACATCGTTATCGACAGGGAGAAATCATGATCTATTTTCGTCGCACCGCCAGTGTTGCACCGGGCAAAGCCGTCCCGGCGATGCTGTTCGCACGCGAGGTTGCCGCATTCATCAAGGGCAAGACCGGACTGGAGATAAAGATCGGCACGCCGGTCGGCGGCAATCCGAACCGGATCGGCTGGTTTGTCCAGTATGAAAACCTCGCGATCCTCGAGGACACGCAGGCGAAGCTGATGCTGGACCAGAAATACATGGAGCTGATCGCCAAGTCGGCCGACAACTTCATCGCCGGCTCGCTGCACGACGAGATCTGGCGCGTGCCTTGAAGCCGCGGACGCGGCCACGCCCGGCGCGCGCTGGCGCCGGCGTTATTTGCGCCAGAACGTGGGTGTGAACAGCACCGCGAAGGTGATGATTTCTATGCGGCCGAGAAACATGGCCGCGATGCAGGTCCAGCACTGGAAGTCGTTCAGCGCGCCGTAAGTGCTGCCCGGTCCGACCACATTGAGGCCGGGGCCGACGTTGTTGATGCAGGCAACGATGGCCGAAAACGCCGATATAAAATCCAGGCCCGAGATCAGCAGCGCGAATACCAGCACCACGATGGTGATGAAATATAAAAAGATGAACGCCAGCACCGAATAGACCACGCCGTTGGGTACCACCTGGTGCGCAACCTTCAGCGGCGCGACCGCCTGCGGGTGCACCAGCGTGAACATCTCGCGCAACGATTGCTTCATCAGGATCAGCGACCGGAACATCTTGATGCCGCCGCCGGTGGAGCCGGTGTTGGCGCACAGGCTGCTCAGGAACAGCATCCACATCGGTGCGAATACCGGCCAGCTGCCGTAGTCGGCGGTGACGAAGCCGCTGGTGGTCGCAATCGATATCACATTGAAGGCGGCGAAGCGCAGCGAGCGGAACGGGGTGGGATAGACGCTATTGATATTGATGAATACGGCGATGCCGATGCAGCTGGCGAGGATCAGCAGCAGCATCCAGCGTACTTCAGGATCACGCCGGTAGGCGTTGAAATCGCCCTTGCGCAGCGCGATGAAATGGGTGGCGAAATTCATCGCCGCGATCAGCATGAAGATCATCAGCACGAATTCGATCGTCGGCGAATCGAAAAAGCCGATGCTGGCGTCGTGGGTCGAGAACGCGCCGAGCGACATGACCGAGAACGCGTGGCAGATGGCATCGAACAGCGTCATGCCGGCGCCCCACAGCGCCAGCGCACAGGTGGCGGTCATGCCGGCATAGACGAACCACAAGGTCCGCGCGGTCTCGGTGATACGCGGTGCAAGCTTCGCATCCTTGACGGTGCCGGGCGCACCGGAGCGGTAGAGCTGCATGCCGCCGACCCCCAGCAGCGGCAACACCGCCACCGCGAGCACGATGATGCCCATGCCGCCGAGCCAGCTGAGCGCATGGCGCCACAGATTGATGCTGTGTGGCAACCGGTCGAGCCCGGAGAGGACCGTGGCGCCGGTGGTCGACAGCCCCGACATGGCCTCGAAATAGGCCCTGGTGAACGACAGCCCGGGCAGATCGATCAGCAGCGGCACCGCCGCGACCGCGGCGATCAACAGCACGGTGGCGGTCACCAGCAGGTAGGCGTCGCGCGACTTCAGGTCGTAGCGGAAGTTCTGCGTGGCCACGCGCAGCAGCAGGCCGCCGAGGATCGCGATCCCGGCGCCGGCGATGAACCCGCGCAGCGGCGCCAGTTCGCCGTACACCAGCGCGGTGATGATCGGCAGCACGAAGTACAGCGAAAACCAGTACAGCAGCGAGCCAAAGATATTCAATACGCCGAGCACCGAGCGCATCGTTTGCCTTCCTAGGCCTCGGTCTGGAACAGGCGCTCGACCGCGTCGATGTGCCGCCGATCGGTGAGGAAGATGATCACGTGATCTTCGGTTTCGAACTTGGTGTCGTGATGCGCCATGATCACGTTCTCGCCGCGCACGATCGCCACGATGCTCGCGCCCGCCGGCAGCTTGATCTGCTCGAGTCGGCGGCCGACCACCTGCGAGCGCTCCTCGCCGCCGTGCACCACCGCCTCGATCGCCTCGGCCGCGCCGCGCCGCAGGGAATGCACCCGCACCACGTCGCCGCGCCGCACATGCGCCAGCAGCGAGCCGATGGTGATGGTCTGCGGCGAGATCACGATATCGATGCTGTGATTCTCCATCAGCTCGCCATAGGACGGCCGGTTGATCAGCGCCATCACGCGCTTGGCGCCCAGCCGCTTGGCCAGCATCGCCGACAGCACATTGGCTTCCTCGGAATTGGTGAGCGCGGCGAACACGTCGGCGCTGTCGATGTTTTCCTCGACCAGCAGTTCTTCATCGGCCGCATCGCCGTTGAGCACGATGGTGTTCTCGAGCAGCTCCGATATGCGCCGCGCACGCCGCGCATCGCGCTCGATCACCTTGACCTGATTGCTCTTTTCCAGGGTGCGCGCGAGCCTGAAGCCGATGTTGCCGCCGCCCGCGATCACCAGCCGGCGTACCGGGTCCTCGCTGCGGCGCAATTCGGCCATGACGCGCCGCAGATCGTCGGAGGCGGCGACAAAGAAGATCTCGTCGTTTTCCTCGATCACGGTGTCGCCGGCCGGCCGCACCAGCCGGTCGTTGCGATAGATCGCAGCCACGCGCGTCTCGGTGTCCGGCAGGTGTTCGCGCAGCGTGCGCAGTTCCCGCCCTACCAGCAGCCCGTCGCGCCGCGCGCGTACGCCCACCAGCTGCACCCGCCCGTCGGCGAAATCCACTACCTGCAGCGCACCCGGGTACGACAGCAGCCGCGCGATGTATTCGGTGACCAGCTGTTCCGGACTGATCCACACATCCACCGCTAGCGCGCCATCGGTGAACAGCTGCGTGCGCGTGGTGTATTCGGGCGCGCGCACACGTGCGATCTTGGTCGGGGTGCGATACAGCGCGTGCGCGATTTCGCAGGCCACGATGTTGACTTCGTCGCTGCTGGTCAGGGCCACCAGCACGTCGGTGTCGGCGATGCCGGCGGCTTCGAGCACCGCAGGATAAGAGGCGTAACCCGCCACCGCACGGATATCGAGCCGATCCTGCAGATCGCGCAGCACGTCCTCGTTGGTATCGACCACCGTGACTTCATTCGCCGGCTCGCGCGACAAATGGTAGGCCGCCGTGCGCCCGACCTGGCCGGCGCCCAGTATCAGGATCTTCATGAACCCTGGACTCCCAACTACATCACTTCAAGGTTGGCATATTGAAGCATGAGCCATTTCGATCCCTGGCGCTCGAAGTTCACCTGCACCCGGGCATGCGGGCCCTGCCCCTCGATGGTCAGGATGGTGCCCTCGCCGAACTTACCGTGGCGAACGCGGGTGCCGAGT
>DATAJH010000184.1:0-7669 GCA_036262215.1 Steroidobacteraceae bacterium | reverse complement strand
GTGATGTTCGTGTGCACGGCGAATTCGCTCAATATTCCGCCGCCGCTGCTCGATCGCATGGAGGTGATCCGGCTGCCGGGCTACACCGAGGACGAGAAGCGCAACATCGCGCGTCGTTATCTGGTGCCCAAGCAGGTCAAGCAGAACGGCCTGAAGGAGCGTGAGCTCAAGATCTCCGACAGCGCCGTGCTCGACATCGTGCGCTACTACACGCGCGAGGCCGGCGTGCGCAACCTGGCGCGCGAGCTGGCGAAGATCAGCCGCGAGGCCGTCAAGCAGCTGTTGCTCGACAAGGCCGACAAGCAGGACGGCACGATATCGGTGTCGCCGCGCAATCTTGACAAGTACCTGGGCGTGCGCCGCTTCCGCTACGGCAAGGCGGAGGAGATGGACCGCGTCGGCCAGGTGACAGGACTTGCGTGGACCGAGGTGGGCGGCGAGCTGCTGACCATCGAAGCCGCGGTGGTGCCGGGCAAGGGCAAGCTGCTGCATACCGGCCAGCTGGGCGAAGTGATGCAGGAGTCGATTCAGGCCGCGATGTCCGTGGTGCGCAGCCGCGCGGCGGTGCTCGGCCTGGACGTCGATTTCTACCAGAAGCACGACGTGCACCTGCATATGCCCGAGGGTGCAACGCCGAAGGACGGTCCCAGCGCGGGCATCGGCATGTGCACGGCACTGGTGTCGGCGCTGACACGCATTCCGGTGCGCTCGGATGTGGCCATGACCGGTGAGATCACGCTGCGCGGTGAGGTGCTGCCGATCGGTGGGTTGAAGGAAAAACTGCTGGCGGCGCAGCGTGGCGGCATCGACCTGGTGCTGATTCCGGAGGAAAACCAGAAGGATCTGGTCGAAATCCCCGACAACATCAAGGGCAAGCTTACGATCAAGACCGTGCGCTGGATCGATGAGGTGCTGCAGGTGGCGCTGACGCGCCAGCCGACGCCACGGCCGGAGACGGCGGAGGAGGCCGACCCGGTCGCGGTGACATCGACCAAGCCGGCACGGCGCGGCAAGCGCAGCAACAAGCAGGTGCAGGCGCACTGAGCCACGCGCGGGGTGCGCCGCTGATTTGTGGCCATCCCGGACGCGGCAATCGATCCCGGCGTGCCCGGCGTGCCCGGCGGGTGCTTAGCTCAGCTGGTAGAGCGTCGCCTTTACACGGCGAATGTCGCAGGTTCGATCCCTGCAGCACCCACCAACGACATCGCAGTCGGAGAATGACGGCAGCGAGGTGCGGCGACGGCCTACAGCTGCGGGCCGCCCTGCGGCCCTAAATGGCGTGGCGGGCATTGACCGCGCAATCCACGCCAGAGGCAACCCTTGTCGCAGACGGTGGGCGAACTGCTGGCTTGCACGCTGGCAGAACTGGGCGTCACCCAGGTGTTCGGTATCGTGGGCGATGCGCTCAACCCCTTCACTGACGCGATCCGCCGCGAGAAGCGGCTCTCATGGGTCGGCGTGCGACACGAGGAAGGGGCAGCGCTCGCCGCCACCGGTCAGGCCAAGCTGACCGGTCGGCTGGGGGTATGCGCCGGGACCACCGGGCCTGGAGCGACGCATTTGATCGCCGGTCTGTACGAGGCGAGCCACGACCACGCCCCGGTGCTGGCGATTGCCGGCGATGTCCCGACCCGCATGGGAGGCATCGACTACGTGCAGGCTGCGGATCACGTGCAGTCATTCCGGGACGCCTGCGTGTATGCGGAATCGATCAACTCTGCTGATGCCGCAGCCGCGCAGATACATGAGGCGATTGCCGCCGCCTATGGCTCACGCGGTGTGGCGTTGCTCAATATCCCGCTGGACGTGTTTGCGGCCAAAACGTCAATCGCCGTGGGCAGCCTGGCGACGCTGCGCCCGCGCCCGGAGATCTCACCGGCGGATGCAGACCTCGATAGCGCGGCGCAGATGATCGATCGTGCCAAATCGGTGGTGCTGTTCGTCGGCAACGGGGCGCATGGCGCAAAGGCGGAAGTCGCCGCACTGGCGCGCCGGCTGCAGGCGCCGATCGTCCATACCTATCGCGCGCTCGATCTGTTTCCATTCGACGATGCCTACGTGATTGGCGGCCTCGGTCTGATCGGCTCCAAGGCCGGTTACGATGCGATTCACAATTGCGAGCTGCTGCTGATGATCGGCAGCGACTACCCGTACAAGGAATTCCTGCCGCAGAAGGCGCACGTGATCCAGATCGACGAGCGCGCTTTTGCCATCGGCCGGCGCCTGCCGGTCGCGCAATCGATCGTGGGATCGGCGCGGCCGAGTGTTGCCGGCCTGCTGGCCAGGGTGAAATCCCGGCCCGATGATAGCTTTCTGAGTTCGTATCGGCGCCACTGGGCCTCCTGGAACACGATGCTGGACAAGAAGGCGGACCTTGCCCGCAGCAAGGAGCTGATCCACCCGCAGGGGTTGGCGCGTGCGGTCAGCGACCTGGCCGCCGAGGACGCGCTGTTCTGCGTCGATACCGGGGAAGTCACGCTGTGGAGCGGCAACTGGCTGCGCCCCAGGGGCCGCCAGCAGATCATCGGCTCGTACAACAACGCCGCGGTGGGCGTTGCACTGGGGATGGCCAATGGCGCGCAGGCGCTCGACCGGCATCGGCAGGTCATCGTGCTGTGCGGCGATGGGGGCTTCGCGATGCTGATGCAGGAGTTCTTTACATCGGTGCAGCATGGGCTGCCGGTGAAGGTGTTCATCTTCAACAACGGCGGCTGGGGCCTGGTGCACCTGGAGATGGAGGAGGCGGGACTGCCGGTATTTGCCGGCGCGAAGATCAGCAATCCGGACTTCGCCATGTTCGCTCAAAGCTGTGGCGCGCAGGGATTTCGCGTCACCGATCCGCAGCTGCTGCGCGATACGATCGCCAAGGCGCTAGCCGCAACCGGCCCGGTAGTGATGGATGTAGTGGTCGACCCGACCGAAATACCAGCCATGCCGCACATCAAAATCGAGCAGGCATGGAGATTCGGCATCGGAAAAATACGTGAGCTGATCGGCCAGTGAAATTCACCTGCCTGCTCGTGGTTGCAGTGTGCGTGTCAATCAGCGGCTGCGCGCCGACGGCACCGAAGCTGACGGGGCCGCCGCGGGCGCCGATCCCGGTCGAGCAGGTGATGATCTACGATCTACCGCCGGCCAACGCGCAGGATGTCGCGCTGCTGCATGCCTCGAGCCACAGTGTGTTTTCGCCGGGCGGTCCCGGCGCGACCGACAAGGTGGTTCAGCGTCTGAAAGTCCAGGCGGCAGAGCTGGGCGCTAATGGTCTTGTGCTGCAGGGCTTTTCGGATGCGCAGACGGCGTCGCTGGGCACCGGCGTGGGTTCCGAATCCTATGGGCGCAGCTCCGCGGTCGGTGTCGGGGCCAGCGGTTCATTTGGCGTGTTCAAGAAGACCGGGGAAGCGCTGGCGATATTCGTCCCGGCTAGGGAGGCGCCATAGTTGCCGCGCCGGAGGTTACTCTGTCTGGCGACGGCCGTGGCTAGCGCTTATAATTGCCGTTTACGTCGCGGCCTTACCATTGTGAGCAAAAAAGCAATCCAAATCCATGATTTATCAGTTCGAAGTCCTATCCAGGCCGCATTCATAGAGTTCTAGCCTTACACGGAGCGGTAGTTCAGCTGGTTAGAATACCGGCCTGTCACGCCGGGGGTCGCGGGTTCGAGTCCCGTCCGCTCCGCCATCTACTCACATGCTGCAAGCGATTAACGACAAACTGAAGCGTACGCGCTGGCTGGGCGCCGTGCTTCTGGGGCTGCTGGGTGTGATCTTCGCCCTGTGGGGCGCCTATGGCGTCGTCAACATCAGCTTCAGTGCCGTCGACTACGGCCTGAAGGTCAACGACGAGCGTATCAGCACCGAAACGCTCAATCGTGCCTGGCAGGAACGCCAGGCGCAGTTCCAGCAATCGCTCAATGGCGCCGAGATGACCGAGGCGCAGAAGAGCCTGCTGCAAAAGCAGTTGATCGACGAATACGTGCGCCAGACGCTGTTGCGCCAGCGGGCCGAGCAGGCCGGCTATCGTGCCACCGATGCGCAGGTGCGCGAGGCGGTGCTCAGCGAGCCGGCATTTCAGGTCGAAGGCAAATACGATCCGCGCGTGGCCAGGGGCATGCTGGCGCAGCTTGGCATGACCGAAGACGGCTATCTGGCCGAGCGCCGTCGGGCGCTTCAGATCGGCCAGTTGAGCGAAGCGGTCGAACTGTCGGACTTTCTGACACCGGCAGAGCTCGATCGCATCTACGCCCTGGAGAATGAGCAGCGCGAGCTGCGCTACGCGCTGTTGCCCCCGGATCACTTCCAGGGCGCGGTCAGGATCGATGATGCCAAGATCAAATCCTGGTACGACGGCCACCCGAATGACTACATGAGTCCGGAATCAGTGCGGCTGCAGTACGCGGAATTGCGGCTGGATTCGATTGCCTCGCAGATCACGGTAACTCCGGAGAACCTGCAGGCCTACTACGACAAGAACCAGAGCCGCTACGGCGAGGCCGAGAAGCGCCACGCGCACCATATTCTGATCGCGCTGCCGGCGGGCGCTGACGCCGCCGCTGACGCCGCGGCATTGGCAAAGGCGCAGATGGTGGTCACTGAGCTGAAGTCGGGCAAGGACTTCGGAGAGCTGTCGAAGAAGTATTCGGCCGACCCGGGTTCGGCCTCGCGGGGCGGGGATCTGGGGTGGGCCGACAAGGGCACCTACGTCGCCTCATTTGCCGATGCGCTGTTCGGCATGCAGCCCGGGCAGATCAGCGATCCGGTCAAGACGCAGTACGGCTATCACGTCATCCGGCTGGACGAGATCCGGCCGGCGCATGTGCGCAGCCTGGCTGACGCGCACGCTCAGATCGAGGCCGAATACCGGCGCGATCAGGCAGGGGAGATCTTCGGTGATCGCGAGGAGCAGCTGCAGCAGAAGCTGGAGGGCGGCAGCGGCGGCGAGCTGGATGCGCTCGCCAGGCAGTTTGGCCTGCAGACTGGAGAAATCAAGGAGTTCACCCGCGCCAGCGGCGGCGCGCCGCTCGGTAGCAAGCAGGATCTGATCCGCGCCGTGTACAACGATGACGTCATTTCGAGCGGCAAGATTGGCGGCCCGGTAGCCCTGGCCGACGACCATGTGGTGGTATTCAAGGTGCTCGAACACCATGCGCCGGCGCCACTGCCGCTCGCGAGCGTACGCGACCAGGTCATAACCGCGATTCGCAAGAGCGAGAGTACCTCCGCGGCCAAGGCGGCGGCCGACGATGCAGTCAAACGGCTGCAGGCCGGGACCGGATTCGATGAGGTGATCAAGAGTCTGGGCGTCAGCGCCGCACCGGCCGCGTATATCGGCCGCAGCGATCCGCAGCTGCCGGCGCAGGTGCGCCAGGCGGCATTCGCCGCGCCGCGCCCGGACGGTAAGGCGGTCGATACCGCCGTGGCGCTCGACAGTGGCGGCGCCGCGGTGCTGGCGATCACGGCCATCAAGCCCGGGACGGCCGGCGCCAATCCTCAGAACGACCAGCAGCTCATCGGCCAGTACATGCGGCGCGATCGCGAAGGCGACATGCAGGCCTATGTGCTCGAGCTGCAGCGGCGCGCGACCGTCAAGAGCAATCCGGCGGTGTTTCAGTAATCGCGCGCCGCGGCGGCCTAAGCCTCGCCGTCGGCGAAGCTCATGCCCACGGTGCTGAAGCCGTTGTCCACGTACAGGATCTCACCGGTGATTCCGGCGGCCATGTCGGAGCACAGGAACGCCGCGGCATTGCCCACGTCTTCGGTCGAGACATTGCGGCGCAGCGGCGCGATCTGCGCGACGTGGGCGAGCATCTTGCGAAAGCCGCCGATACCGGCGGCGGCCAGGGTCTTGATCGGCCCCGCGGAAATCGCATTGACGCGGATGTTACGCGGACCCAGGTCGGCGGCCAGGAAACGCACGTTGGCCTCGAGACTGGCCTTGGCCAGCCCCATGACGTTGTAGCTTGGGATCGAGCGCACGGCGCCCAGGTACGACAGCGTCAGCATGGCGCCGGCGCGTCCGTCCATCAGCGCCGCGGCGCCGCGCGCCAGCGCGGTGAAGCTGTAGCTCGATACGTCATGCGCAATGCGAAAGGCTTCGCGCGTGGTATTTGCGGCAAAGCTGCCCGCCAGGGCTTCGCGTGGAGCAAAGGCGACGGCGTGCACCAGGATATCGAGCTGGCCCCACTCGCGCGCCAGCACCCCGAAGGCGGCGTCGATCTGATCGTCCAGCTGCACGTCCATCGGCATCAGCAGATGGGAACCGATGGAAGCCGCCAACGGCTCGACGCGCTCCTTGAATTTGTCGTTGGCGTACGAGAATGCCAGTTGCGCGCCCTGGGCGTGCATCGCCTGGGCTATGCCCCAGGCGATCGATCGGTCGGTGGCCACGCCCACGATGAGCGCGCGCTTTCCGGCGAGTATTCCCATGTGGAACACCTTTGAGAGAAGTTGGATGTCTTAATGGGGTATCGAAACACACGGCGAGTTTTTTGTAATTAAAAAACTCGCCGTGTGTTTCGATACCCTATCGAGGCGTGCAACTCCGGTGGCGAGGCGTTGCCATGGGAATACCGGCCGGAAAGCGCGCGCTAACCTGCGCTGCGGGCCTTGACGAATGCCACCAGAGTCTGACCGGGCTTGAGGTTGTGTTCGCCCGACATGCCGTTCCAGCCCATGAGTTCGCTCACGGTCACCTGCAGCAGCCGCGCAATGCCATACAGCGTATCGCCACGGCGCACGACGTAGGTCATGCGCCGGGCACTGTCGGACGAGGGCAGCGTGCCGCTGCCGGCGCTGAAACCGCGGGCGACCGGGGTGGCATCAGCCACGACCGAATTCGAACCGCGCACTCGCAGCTTCTGCCCGGCATGCAGCCGGTCGCCGGTACTGATGCCATTGATCTGTGCCAGCGTCTGCGCATCGGTGCCCAGGCGCTGCGCCAGCGCATACAGCGTGTCGCCGCGACGCACGACGTGAATGTTGGGCCTGCGGCCGCCGCGCCGCAGGCGCGACGACGGGGAATCGACCAGCATTGCGGCGCGTGCAACTTTCTCCGGCAGCTGGATATTGGGCGAGGGTACGCGCAGCACGGCGTCGATCACCGGCAGGTCGCTGGCGTCCAGATCGTTCAGTTCGCGGATCACTTCCGGCTTGGTGGCAAAGTGGCGCGCAATGGTCGCGATCGTGTCGCCGCGATGCACGGTGTAGTGATCGACACGCATGCGCTGCTCGGGGGTGAGGTGCAGGATGGTGTCCTGCAAGCCTTCGGCCGCGTCTGTCGGCACCAGCAGGCGGTAGGGGCCGGTCGGATCGCTCGCCCAGCGATGAAAGGCGGGATTGAGCTCGTACAGATCCTCGACGCTGACGCCGGCGATATCGGCCACCACCTTAAGATCGATCTGACCGCCGGTAGCGATGGCGACGAAATAGGGCTCGTCCGGAATGCGACTGAACTCGAGCCCGTAGCGCTCCGGATTTGCCACCAGGCGGCGCATCGCGAGCAGCTCCGGCACATAGCCGCGGGTTTCGGCTGGTAGCTTCAGGTGCCAGAAGTCGGTCGGCTTGCCCTGGCGCTGATTGCGCTCGATGGCACGGCTGACCGTGAGTTCGCCGCAGTTGTATGCTGCAACCGCCAGCAGCCAGTCGCCGTCGAATTCATCGTGCAGCGCCTGCAG
>DATAJH010000183.1:0-23699 GCA_036262215.1 Steroidobacteraceae bacterium | reverse complement strand
GGTCACTTCGTCGCTGACCAGCGGCACGGCCTTGCCCATGTTGAAATCCGAGCGCTTGACCGTGCCGGTAGCGTCGGCGCCGATCGCGTCTTTTTTCTGCATGTTGGTGCCGTGCTTGAAAGACGTCACCGTCAGCGACACCGGCTTGGTGACACCCTTGACGGTCAGATTGCCTTCGATGCTGACCGGCTTGTCGCCGTCGAACTTGATCGACGTGGACTTGAAGGTGGCGGTGGGAAATTCCGCGGTGTCCAGATAGTCGGCGCCCTGGATGTGACCATTGAAAAGATCCGAGCCGGTGTCGATTGATTTGGCATCGATGACGACATCCGCGGCGGCGCTCCTGGCCGCCGGATCGTAGGTCACCGTGGCGTTGACCTTGTTGAAGCGCGATTCCTGCGTCGAGAATCCCAAATGGTTGTATGAGAAGCGCACGAAGGTGTGATTCGCGTCGCTGGTGAAGGTGGTCGGCGCGGCGAATGCGGCCGTCGCGAAGGCCAGGGACATGAAAGAGGCCGTGGCCGCCAGTTTCAATGGATGCATCGGGGGGTTCTCCGGGGATCTTGGGGGATGCGCATCTTAGGGCCGACTCCTGCAGGGCTGCAACCTGGTGGCGACGCTGCGGCGCGGGCGCAACAAGCCGCACTACGCTGGAACAGCCATGACGCCGCACGCGGACTGCGCGCTCAATCCTCGGCGAAATCCGACACCGGGTCGATATCCACCGGCACGTCGCGTGCCGCCTCCAGCGCCCTGGCCAGCTCGACCGGCATTGCGCCGTACCTGGCAAACCACGCCAGGGTGCGTGCCCGATCACCACTGGCTTCCTGTTGCAGCAGTTCCGTGGCCAGATCCGCCACGGCGCCCGGCATGCGAGCCAGATCGATAGCGTAGCGGCCGGTGGCTGGATCGCGTGCCAGCACGCCGCGTGCGGCCAGATAGTTGAATTCCATCATCTCGGCGCGGCCGTGTGCCTCCCCCGGGCCGAAACGCACGGTACGAAGAATTCCGGCCACATAAGAGATGTAGTAGCCGTCGAGCCTGCCCGGTGGGATGTCGCCGTGATCGGCCAGCCACTTGAGCCCGAACAGGCCGACGATATCGGCCTTGGCTTCTTCGAGCCCGGCATACTCCGCACCGATCGCAGCGCGAATGTCCTGCCGGTTGCCGCCAACACGCGCAAATGCCGGACCCAGGCCGTGCGCGATCTCATGCAGTAGCGTGGTGGCAAGGTAGCCTTCGGCTGAGGCCTGCGCCGCCTGATCGCGTCGCAGCAGTCGCCGCGCGATCGGCAGGATCACGTAGGTGACACGCGCATCCATGAAATTCTTGAAGAATATCTTCTTCGAGCCGCGCTGCTCGTGAATGCGCGGATCATTCGGCAGGTTGTCCGCCACGGCCTGGTAGCCGTGCCGCAGGTCGCCGGCCCGATAGGGCGCATCCATGACCTCCATCGGTGAACGCAGGCCCTTTTTCGACGGCCGGTCTTCGGCGGCGAGCGGCAGTGCGTCCTGTATCTGCGCCACGTACTGCTGATAGACCTCGAGCTTGCGGCTTTCGACATCGTTGCGAACCAGCACCGCGGCGCCATAGGACGTCCTGACGCCGAGCAGTCCGTCCAGATAGGTCTCGTAGGGCGCGAAGATCACGTCCACTTTTGGATTATCGAGATCGAGCCATGCCAGATCGCTCTGAAAGTAGTCGTCACTGAGCAGCGCGTCGGCCCGCAGCCGTAGAAAATTCGCGAACGCCGCATCGTCGGACAGTGCGGCGGCTTCACGCAGCAGCGCCGCCATGGGTTCCAGCCATTGGCGGTAGACGACGTGATAGGGCAGCGCGTCGAGCAACGCCCACTGGCGCCGCACGACGCTGTACGGATCGTACAGTGCGGCCTTTTTATCGGGATGCGCGGCAAGGTAGCGATCGAACTCGTCGCGCGTCAGCTCGGCAGGATAAAGGTTGCGGCCCGGCGCTGCAGGCGTGGTTCCGATGAACGGTGCATTGTCCCGTATCAGATCGTAGCGGCCGCCGTTGATGCGCAGGAACCGGCGCAGATTGCGTGCCGCGACGCTCTGATCGCCGTGCAGCTGCCGGTAGAGCAGCCAGCCGTCCGGATCGCTTTGCTGCCAGTAGATCTGGTCGAGGTCGCGGCAGGCATCGACCAGTTTGCCGACCATCCTGCGCTCGCGTGCGCTCAGGGGCTTGGCGTCGAACGGCATGCGTACGCGCTGGAATCTCGCCAGCTCGGAAGCAAGGTCAGGCGCCACCATCAGACTGTCGAGCGGCGGCGCGATCAGGGCCGGCGTGGAGTCCACAACCGCAGCCGCGGCCGCCCCTGCGGCGCGGTCACCGGCCAACGGACCGGTGAGCAGCGCGGCGGCAACCGCTGCCAGCACCACCCGATGGGTTCCAGTGCTATGCATGCTCCGGGTCCTCATCATGCCGGCGGCAATGGGGCGCGCACCATCCACTGAATGGCAGGGCTGGCCCGGCGCGATCGGCGAGTCTAGAACGCGAGCGAGAAATTCCCAGCCTCGGCGGCGACCGATGCGGGCGCGGCGCCCTCGATGGCGAGCAGGCGCAGCTTGGTGGTCACGCCACCGTTGGCGGAAAAGCCGCCGCTCTTGCCGCCGGCTGCGAGCACCCGGTGGCAGGGCACGATGATCGGAAACGGATTGCGCGCCATGGCCTGGCCGACCGCCCGCGCCGCCTGGCGGTCGCCGCACAGCGCCGCCACCTCACCATAGGTGCGGGTCCGGCCCGGCGCAATATTGCGCACCACCTGGTACACGCTCTGATGAAATGGCGGCACCTGCGCCAAATCCAGCCGCACGTGCAGCAGATCGCGCGGCTGGCCGGACAGCAACGCCACGATGTCGTCGACGGTGCGCGAAATTTCGAACGCGGGCCGCCGGGAGCCGGCGCCGCTGTGCATGCGCAGCAAGCGCGCCAGCGTGGCCGACTCGGTAGCTTCCGGCAGCTGCACCGACCGCACGCCGCGTGCGCCCCAGGCGACACCGCAAGTGCCAATAGCAGTGCGAAACAGCGTGTAGGCCAAATCGTGCATGATCAACCCATCCGATCGTTCGGCGCATCAGTATAGCGCCGTGGCTGCGGTGGCAGCGCCGCCAATCGCAACGTGCCGGAGGCCGTGACCGGGGGTAGAATCAGATCCATGCCCCTTGAGAATTTCCATCCGGCGGTCGCAAGCTGGTTCGCGAAGCAATTCCGGTCGCCAACCGCGCCGCAGCTGGCGGCGTGGCCGGCCATCGCCAGCGGCGCTCACGCGCTGATCGCGGCGCCAACCGGCTCCGGCAAGACGCTGGCGGCGTTTCTCGCGGCGATCGACGCCCTGGTGCGCCAGGCGGTTGCCGGTGAGCTGGCGCACGCCACGCAGGTGGTCTACGTCTCGCCGCTCAAGGCACTGTCGAACGATATCCGGCGCAACCTCGAGCTGCCGCTCGAGGGCATCGCGGCCGAGCTTGCGGCCATGGGCCTGCCGGGCGCGGCCATCCGCGCCCAGGTGCGTACCGGCGATACGCCGCAGGCGCAGCGCGCCGCCATGCGCCGCCAGCCGCCGCACATCCTGGTGACCACACCCGAGTCGCTGTATCTGCTGCTCACCAGCGAATCCGGCCGCCGCATGCTGGCCACGACGCGCTCGGTGATCGTCGATGAGATCCACGCCGTGGCGCCGAGCAAGCGCGGGGCGCACCTGGCGCTGTCGCTCGAACGGCTCGCGGCCCTGTGCGCGTCGCCACTGCAGCGCATCGGCTTGTCGGCAACGCAGAAGCCGATCGATCAAGTGGCCCGATTCCTGGTCGGTGCCGCGGCGGATGGCACGCCGGCGGACTGCGTCATCATTGACAGCGGTCACGTGCGCGAGCGCGATCTGGCGCTGGTGCTGCCCGACGCCCCGCTCGAGGCGATCATGTCGAATGAGGTGTGGGAAAACCTCTACGATCAGCTGGCGCTGCTGATCCGGCAACACCGTACCACGCTGATCTTCGCCAACACGCGGCGCATGGTGGAGCGCGTAACCCGACACCTGAGCGAACGCATCGGCGTGGATCACATCGCCGCGCATCACGGCAGTCTGGCGAAGGAGCAACGGCACAATGCCGAGCAGCGTCTCAAGGCCGGCGGCCTGCGGGCGCTGGTGGCCACGGCATCGCTGGAACTGGGCATCGACATCGGCGATGTCGAGCTGGTATGCCAGCTCGGGACCACGCGCTCGATCTCCACTTTCGTGCAGCGCGTCGGTCGTGCCAATCACGCGGTGAGCGGCGTGCCCAAGGGCCGTCTGTTTCCGCTCAGCCGCGACGATCTGGTCGAATGCACCGCACTGCTGCACGCGGTGCGTGCCGGTGAACTCGATGCCCTGAACATTCCGCCGCAGCCGCTCGACGTGCTGGCGCAGCAGCTGGTGGCCGAAGTCAGCGCGCGCGACTATGGCGAGGATGAACTGTACGCGCTGGTGCGGCGTGCGTGGCCGTATCGGTCGTTGCAGCGGCACGACTTCGACCAGCTGCTGCGGATGCTCGCCGACGGCTTCAGTACCCGGCGCGGACGCCAAAGCGCCTATCTGCACCGCGATGCGGTGAATCATCGTGTGCGCGCGCGCCGCGGCGCGCGCCTGACCGCCATCACCTGCGGCGGGGCGATTCCCGACAATGCCGATTATCAGGTGGTGCTCGAGCCGAGCGGCACATTCATCGGTACCCTGAACGAGGATTTCGCCGTCGAGAGTCTTGTCGGCGATGTGTTTCAGCTCGGCAATTGTTCCTATCGCATCCTGCGGGTCGAGGCCGGACGGGTGCGGGTCGAAGACGCCAGGGGACAGCCACCGACGATGCCGTTCTGGCTGGGCGAAGCCCCGGCCCGCAGCGCCGAACTGTCGGCCGCGGTGTCGGCGCTGCGCGAACAGATCGACGCGGCGCTGCCGGCGATCGACGCGGCGGCAATCGCGACTTGCCTGCAGCTGGTGATGCAGCGCTATCAGCTCGATCCATCGCCGGCGCGCCAGCTGGTCGAGTACCTGGCCGCGGCCAAGGCGGTGCTCGGACAGTTACCGACGCAGCGGCGGGTGATATTCGAGCGCTTCTTCGACGAAGCCGGCGACATGCACCTGGTGATTCATGCGCCGTTCGGCGCCCGCATCAATCGCGCTTTCGGCCTGGCGCTGCGCAAGCGATTCTGCCGGGCTTTCAATTTCGAGCTGCAGGCGGCGGCCACCGAGGACGCGATCGTGCTGTCGCTCGGCGAGACACACAGCTTCGAGTTGCAGCAGGTGAGCGGCTACCTCGGCAGCGGCAGTGTGGAGCAGGTGTTGATCCAGGCGCTGCTCGATGCGCCGCTGTTCACCACCCGCTGGCGCTGGAACGCGACCATCTCACTGGCCGTCAAGCGCGCCCGTGCCGGCAGCAAGACGCCCGCGCCGCTGCAGCGCATGGCGGCGGAGGATCTGATCGCGGTGGTGTTTCCCGATCAGCTGGCATGCGCCGAAAACCTGAGCGGCGAGCGCGAGATTCCCGATCATCCGCTGGTGCGCCAGACGGTGTTCGACAGCCTGCACGAAGCGATGGACGTCGATGGGCTGGTGGCGCTGCTGCGCTCGATGGAACACGGCGAGGTGGCGGTGATCACGCGCGACCTGCCGCAGCCCTCGCCGCTGGCGCAGGAGATCCTGAGGGCCCGGCCCTATGCCTATCTCGACGACGCGCCGCTGGAAGAGCGGCGCACTCAGGCCGTCGCCTCGAGGCGTTGGCTCGATCCGGAGAGCGCGGCGCAGTTTGCCCAACTCGATCCGGCGGCGATCGAGCTGGTGCGCAATGAGGCCCGGCCCGCGCCCGAGAGTGCCGACGAGCTGCACGATGCGCTGATGCTGCTGGGCCTGATGGAGCCGGCCGCGGACGCCGCCGGCGCTCTGGGCGCGGCGTTCGCCGCGCTGGTGCGCGAGTGCCGGGCATGCGAGCTCGCCACATCGGAGCGTCGCTACTGGGTAGCGGTGGAACAGCTGCCGATGCTCTGGGCGCTGTATACGCCCAGCGTGGCGTCGCCGCCGCTGCCGATACCGGCCGAGTACGCGAGCCGTCATTGGGAGCCGCCGGAGGCACTGCGCGAGCTGCTGCGCGGCCAACTGCAGGCCGTGGGACCGACCAGTGCCAGTGCGCTGGCGCGCATTCTGGCGCTGCCGCTGGCCGCGATCGACAGCGCGCTGTGCGCCCTGGAGAGCGAGGGTTTCGTGCTGCGCGGCCAGTTCACCGCCGGCGGCCAGGAGATCGAGTGGTGCGAGCGCCGGCTGCTGGCGCGCATTCATCGCTACACCATCAAGTCGCTGCGCGCCGAAATCGAGCCGGTCGCCAGCGGCGATTTCATGCGCTTCCTGCTCGACTGGCAGGGCGTGACAGTGCTGCCGCGGCCGCAGGGCGTGGCGAGCCTTGCGCGCATCATCGAGCAGCTGGAAGGTTTCGAAATTGCGGCCATCGCCTGGGAGAGCGACGTGCTGCCGGCGCGGCTGCAGGAGTACGACGGCGCCTGGCTCGACAGTCTGTGTCTGTCGGGGCGCGCCTTCTGGGCGCGCCTGGTGCCGCCGGACAGTGCCACCGCGGCGCCGGTTCGCGCTACGCCGATGGCGTTGCTGACACGCGGCAATCGGGCGTTGTGGCAGCAGTGCTGTGCCGCGCGCCGGCAGCAGACGCAACTGTCGGCCAGCGCGCGCGCCATGGCCGATTTCCTGCAGTGCCATGGGGCGTCTTTTTTCGACGAGATGGTGCACGGCGCCGGGCTGCTGCAGTCGCAGGCGGAAACTGCCCTGGGGGAACTGGTGGCCGCGGGCGTTGTGAGTGCCGACAGCTTCGGCGGCCTGCGCGCATTGCTGCTGCCGATGCAGCGCAAGCGCCCGGCGCGGGGCCGACGTGCGGGGCTGATCGGCCTGGAAGAGGCCGGGCGCTGGAGTCTGGTGCGCCGCCTGACGACGGCCGTCGACGCTCAGCCGCAGTCGGTCGGCGCTGCCGCCGAATCAGGCCAGGCACTGGAGGCGCTGGCGTGGCTGCTGCTGCGACGCTATGGCGTCGTGTTCCGGCGCTTACTGGCACGCGAAGCCGCATGGCTGCCGCCGTGGCACCAGCTGCTGCGCGCCTACCGGCGGCTGGAGGCCCAGGGCCTGATCCGTGGCGGACGCTTCGTCAGTGGCATGAGCGGCGAACAGTACGCGCTGCCCGAGGCGGTCGGCGCATTACGCGCGGTGCGCAAACGGCCGCGCGACGGCGCGTGGGTGCCCTTAAGCGGCGCCGATCCGCTGAATCTGGCGGGCATCGTGACACCCGGACCGCGACTGGCGGCACTGGCGGGCAATCGCCTGTTGTTGCAGGACGGCGTTGTGGTGGCTACCTATGCCGGCGGTGAGGTGCAGTTGCACCAGGACATGCCGCCGCACCAGCAGTGGCAGGCGCGCAACGCCCTGCTGCGCAAGCCGCCGCGCACCGGCCTCGCCCAGGCCGGCTGAAGGCGCGCGCTTGCCGCTGGCCCGCGGCCTTAAGTCCGGGCGAGCAGGTACATGTGTTCCACCTTGTACTGCGTCTTGGTGCGCAGGCGCCTGCGATCCACCTTAAGCCTTGCGGCCGTGAACGCCTGCTCGAGTTCCGGCTCAGGCAGCGAGATGTCGACCATCTCCACTCCGGT
This sequence comes from Steroidobacteraceae bacterium, assembly GCA_036262215.1. Classification (GTDB taxonomy): domain Bacteria; phylum Pseudomonadota; class Gammaproteobacteria; order Steroidobacterales; family Steroidobacteraceae; genus FEN-1191. The sequence continues at coordinate 16,016 of DATAJH010000183.1, read as the reverse complement.
GCCGTTGAAGTTGGGATAGCGGGCGATGGTTTTCTCGGCTTCCGCCAGCGGCGTGAACAGCGTGAGTACGGCGCGCTGCGTGAAGCTGGCGAGGACGTTGGAGAGGATGTCGCGCCACGCCGGGTTGTGTTCCAGCACGTGACGGATATGGATCGCATCCGCCGTCGAGCGATAGACCGACAGGTCAGCGATGGTAGTGGCGAAGCGCGACTTGGAGCCGTCGATGCCGACGTAAGTCTGATGGGCACCGATATATTGCTGGAAGCCACCGAATCCGCAGCCCCAGTCTTCGACCGTCTTTATCGACGGGATGTTGAGCCATTCGCCGGCGAGTCGGGCCGTGGTCGCCTCGCCGTACATCCGCGGTGCGCCGGCTTCGGCCTGGTACCACGCATCCCACAGACCCGCCCGCGAGTCGATCTCCGATGCCATCGCCGCCTCCAATATCCTAAGGGCAGCAGCTTACCAAAGCGACGGCCAGCGCCCCATCCATGACAATAAACTATAGATGCCGAGATCCTCAGGCCGTTGGCGGTCGTGGGGCAGCATTGACAGCGCCCGCCCGCACCACGCCACCGCGCACCAGGTCCGACTCCCACAGCCGCGACTGGTGACGCAGCACCGCGGCCTGAATCACCGCGGCGGGTATCTCGCCATCCAGATCCACGCCCACGCCCCGGGACAGCAGCTGCGCCGGCGCCGTTGCCAGGCGCTGCAGCGCGGTGCCGGTCGGATTGCCCGGCTTGTCGCGCTGCGCGTCGTAGTCGCCCTGTGAATAGACACCCTGCGGGTGCTGATACAGATTCGGCATGAACCACAGATAGGGTGAATCCGACATAAACGCCGCCAGCGTACTGAAGGATGACACCGAGCACACCAGCAGGTCGGCGCTCGCCAGCGCCAGTACGTCCGAGCAGTCGCCCGGGGCAAGATCGTTGGTGGTGATGCATGGCCAGCGGCTGGTCAGCGGCCTGAGCTGCTCCTCGGTGCCGTCGGTGATCAACAGCAACTGCCAGCCATCACCCAGCGCACGATCGAGCGAGCCCGCCAGCGCGTACAGCCATTCGATCGGCAGCGAAATGTTGGAAGCGCGATGATAGTCAACGGTAGCCCCGGGGGCCGAGAAGTCCCCGAGGCGCACGTGCATTCCGACCAGTACCTTGTGCGGGTCGATGCGGTGGCGCAGCTGCAGCAGATTGCGCGCGGCGTAGCGGCTTTGATAGAGCGTGCAGCGGATGAATTCACGCGCCGCCTCGACGTGGTGGTAGCCGCCCCATAGTCCTTCCGTCACCAGCAGGTAGGCGCGACGCTGGCGCAATTGGCGGGCCGCCGCAAAGCCCTCCAGTGCGGTCACCACGTCGCCACCGCCGTGCGCCAGGTAGTCCGATTCGGTGAACTCGACCACCGGCAGCAGGTATTCGAGTGCGCGGTGATAGATCCAGTCATCCGGCGCGGTGTGAAAATGCCACCAGTAGGCACGTCGATTCATGCCGAACGCGGGCGGCAACAGCCTGGCGTTCAGTACCTGCGAGGCCAGGAAGGCGCGCGCCCAGGGGAGCAGCTCATTGCCCAGACCGTAGCCGCGGTTTTTCACCCGCGACAGGCAATATCGAATATTCAGGCCTTGCCAGCGGGAGTTCATGAGGCCAGCGCCGTTGCCGGCGGCGGAACGTCGATCCGGTGCAGCACATTCCACGCTGCCGGCTGCAGACTGCAGGGCATGCAGCTGGCGATGAATTCGGCACGCTCACCCGAGTTACGTACCACCGCCTCGAGCATGGCATCGGCGTCGTAGATGGTATCGCTCAGCAGCTGCACACGCTGCTGGATCGATTGGCCTGCGCCGCCGGGATGGGTGAAGTTGTGCCAGCCGCCGCGAGCGCCAAAGAAACCGGAGTGAAAGGCGCGCGGTACGCACGGCCAGGCGATCGGCAGCGGTGAGCGCTCCTGTATGCGTCGTATCAGGCCATCCTGCTCGACATATCCCAGGCCGATGGTACTGGCGGGGAAATGTCGGCGAATGTATTTCTTCGGCTGCCGCAGGTAGGCCATGTTCACGTGCGGTGCGATCAGGGTCTGCAGCACCTGCCTGTCGAAGCACATGCCGTTGGAGCAGGAATCGCCGCTGCTCAGGTAATACGCCGCCGGGTCATCCGGCAGGCTTAACACCCGGTTGGGGTTGTTCACCGGAATCGAGCAGAACAGCGGATCCGCCGCGGCATGCACTGCCCGATGCCAGCGAAAGAAATCGCGCGCCACCATGATGTCTTCCTCCACCAGGAACACCAGGCGCCTGGCCGTGGCTGCGGCATGCAGTAGCCCGAGCAGAAAGTTGGCGCTCGGCTTGGTACGGCGGAACGGACAAGGCTCCGCCAGCTGGATTTCGAAACTCGACAACCGATCGGAGAACGAGCGGATGACGTCGAGGTTATCGGGGGAAAATCCGGTGTCCGGCCGGAACAGCAGATGCACGCTGTCGATGCCATCGGCGCGCGTCAGGTTGTCCAGGCAGTGCCACAGGAATTCCGGACGACGCCAGCAGGGCAGCACGACAACGTCCCGGTCGCCGCCGGCGCGCGTCAGGTGCACGCGCGAGGCGTCGTGCACCGCCTGGCGGAAATTCCACCAGGTGCGCAGTCGTCTCAACATGCGGGCACGGGTGCACCGCCGGGGCTCCAGGCAATCGTATCCATGGTGCGGAAATCATACCTTGGGCGTTACGGCAGGCCACCGGTTGCGCACCGGTGACCTGCCGAGGGCGCGAGCGGATCGTGTCCGGCGCTAGTGCTCCCAATGTCCGGGTACGAAGTGATAGTGCGGGCCATTGCCTACCCAGCTTTCCGGTACCCAGTGATAGCCGCGACGCTCTCTGATCCAACGGCCGGTAACCCAGACGTGCTCATGACCGCGCCATTCCCAATATCCCGGAGCCCAGACCCAACCTGCACGCGGCGCAGGGACCACTTCGACCCTGGCCGGCGGCGGCGCCACGTCGATGTCGATGCTTACCCCAGCCGAACTCACCGCGGGTGCCATGCTTGCCGCCGCGGCCAGCCACAACGTGGCGAGCAATAGTTTGCGCGTAGCCATTATCAACGCTCCTTGCTGCAGTATTGATTTCGATTGAACCGCGGCCCAAAGCCGCGGCATGCCGGGCCTGATTTTACAACGCCCCGTGTACGCTTTCGGTTGACGCTTGGCAATAGTCCGGAAGCGCCAGACGATCGGCGCGCAGCACCGCAAAAATTTCAAGCGGGCGGTCGGCAGCAGCGCACGCGTGTTTCAGTTTCCGTTCAGCGGCATGCAAGCAGACTGCGATCACATGAGGTACCGGCGATGATCATCCGCGTTGCAATTCCACTGCTGCTGTTGCCACTGCTGGCGTTGACGCTGCCGCTGATGTTCGCGCTGGCCTGGCTGTACGAGGCGGCCAGCGAGATTGCGCCGGTGCGCCAAGCATCGGATGAGTGACAGCAGCCAACCGGGCTGTCGAGCAGCCTTTGGTTGCACCGCCGAAGGTGCCAGCGCGGGCCAGCCAGCGACGCATGAGTTATTTCACAAAGCCCGCAGATAACCCATGATATGGCACATATTGTTTCACTAAAGAAACAAAAACACGCGATACAGCGCTATCCGGCCTCAGCCTCGATCAGCGCTCCGGTGTCGCAAATCCCGCCGCTTCGGCCCGGATCCAGTCCCTGAAAGCCCTGACAGTGGGCAGCGATTGAGCCCGCGGCGGACTCACCAGCCAGTAGCTTTCCTCCTGGCGCAGCGCCCGATCGCTGGCACGCACCAGCAGGCCGTTGGCGATTTCATCCGCGACCAGACTCCATCGAGCCAATACCAGACCCGCGCCCTGTACCGCCATGCGCACCACCGGCAACGAGGCGTCGAACACCGCGCCGCGCAGGGACGCCACCTCCGGACTGCTGCGGCCGTCGAATAACCAGGTGGTCCAGGGTTCGGCCAGGCTGTGCAGCAGCGGGTAGCGCCGCAGGTCGTCCGCGGCGCGCACCGGACCGAACTTCTGATACAGCGCCGGCGTGCACACCGGCAGCACCCACTCATCCATTATTTTTTCGCACTGCAGGTTCGGGTAATCGCCTTTGCCGAAACGAATCGCGGCGTGAAAGTCCTCGCGCACGAAATCCACCAGCTCGTTGGAGGTATGCAGATGCAGGTCGGCTTCGGGACAGGCAACGCGAAAGCGTTCCAGGCGCGGCAGCAGCCACTGCTGCAGAAACGAGCCGAGCGTGCTGACGCGCAGCGGGCCGGCTCTGCGGTCGCGGCGCGCGTCATCGACGGCGCGTTCGAGCTGCTCGAGCGCCTGGCGCACGCGCGGCAACAGTGCCGCGCCTTCGTCGGTGAGGTGTACCTGGCGTCCATCGCGGCGGAACAGGGCGCGTGCCAGGTATTCCTCCAGCGAGCGGATCTGCAGGCTGGCGGCACTGGCGGTGACGCCCAGGGCATCGGCCGCACGCGTGAAACTCAGGTGATGGGCGACCGCTATGAAAACGCGCAGGCTGCCCAAGGGCAGCCTGCGCACGGATGGCGCCGATGACCGGTCCGGCGTGGTCCGCTTATGAACCGGTCGGGCGTGCTTCTGGCTTGCGATACTTCTACTCCCCGCGCGACCGTGCGGCGCGATGCTCGGATCAGGCCGCGGGCGAAAACCCCAATCGCCGCTGATGGTAAGCGCTGAGCGCGGGCCGATCCACCCGGGCGACGGCCTGGGCGACGGCGACATCGACGCAGCGCGTCCAGTCCGGGTCCACCCACTGGGTAAAGTGCAGATCGCGCGCGCCGCAGGTGCTTTCGGCGGCGACCTTGATCCGGTGATAGAGCTTGGCCACATCGGCCGGTCGATCCAGATTCAGGTCCGCAAAGCGCACGGTGACCGACTGCGGCAGCTCGGCCGCGGAAGTGTCGGCCGCGAACAGCGCGGCTTCGCCGGCGCATACCAGCCCTGCGAAAAGGGCGCTGATCAATATCCGCTTGATGGTGTACATGTGAATCTCCTGCTGTGCGTGAAAGTGCTGACAGACAGGATGCGCGGGGCGGCGGGCATCAAATTGCAAACTGCTCATGCGGCATTGAGATTTACTCAACCAGGGCAGCGCGCCATCCGCGAGGACGCCAGGGCATCGCCGTAGGCGCCTCAGGCGTCTTTGGCGGCTGCACGCGCTTGCGCCTATCATCGGCGCGCAATGATCCAGCACCCACCGACGCCGGCGCTGCGCCGCATTGCGCACCTGGATATGGACGCGTTCTACGCGTCGGTCGAGCTGCTGCGCTATCCGGATCTGCGCGGCCTGCCGGTGGTGATTGGCGGCAGCCGCCCTGGGCTGCCGCCAGCCGGCGCGCCGCCTGGGGCGCATGTGCTGCTGCGCGATTATGTCGGTCGCGGCGTGGTGACGACGGCGACCTATGCGGCGCGCGAGTTTGGCGTGCACTCGGCGATGGGACTCATGAACGCCGCACGGCTGTGCCCGCAAGCGGTGCTGCTGCCGGTGGATTTCGATGAGTACCGCAGGTATTCACGGCTGTTCAAGGCCGTGATCGCCGAACTGGCGCCGGTCATCGAGGATCGCGGCGTGGACGAGGTTTATATCGACTTCGGCGCTGCCGAGGGCGGACAGGAGCAGGGCGGCAGGGCGCTCGCGCTCAGGATCCAGACCGCCATCTTCGAGCGCACCGGCCTCACCTGCTCGATCGGCGTGGCGCCGAACAAGCTCATCGCCAAGATGGCGAGCGAGTTTCACAAGCCGAACGGCGTTTCCATCGTGTTCGAGTCGGAGCTGGCCGAGCGCGTCTGGCCGCTGCCGTGCCGCAGGATTCACGGCATCGGTCCGCGCATGAGCGCGCGGCTCGAACAGCTGGGCATCAGGAGCATCGGCGAGCTGGCGCGCTGCGAACGCGACTGGCTGGTGCAGCAATTCGGACGCAACCAGGGCAGCTGGATGTACCACGCCGCCTGGGGCTGGGACGATCGGCCGGTGGTGACCGAGAGCGAGCCGGTGTCGATGAGCCGCGAGACCACATTCGAGCGCGATCTGCACGCGGTGCGCGACCGCGCGCAGCTGCGCGCACTGTTCACCACGCTGTGCGAGCAATTAGCCGAGGATCTGCAGCGCCATGGTTACGTCGGCAAGACCATCGGGGTCAAGCTGCGGTATGACAATTTTCAACGCGCCACGCGCGACCAGACCATCGACGGCTACACCAATGACGCCGCGCTGATCCGGCGCACCGCCGGGCTGTGCCTGAAGCGTGCGCCGCTGGAGCGCCGACTGCGGCTGCTGGGCGTCAAGGTCGCAGGCCTGGTGCGCAGCGATTCGCCGGCGCGCCTGCCGGCAGCGCCGCAACCGGCCGAGCTATCGCTGTTCTAACGCGCCGCCGGAACCACCGGCTCGATGCGCACCTGCGAGCTGACCGAATTGGCGATATAGCACTCGGCGTGTGCGCTGTGGTGCATGTCCTCGAGCTGCTGCGCGCTCGGCAGCAGCTCGCCAGAGAACTGCACCTCGGGATGCAGCGTCACGACGCTGACCCACCACTTGCCGGCGGCATTCTTTTCCAGCACCCCGCTGGCCTGGTCGCGGTAACGGTCGACCCGGAACTTGCGTTTGCCGGCGATCGCCAGGAACCACAGCATGTGACAACTCGACAATGCGGCGATGAAGGCTTCCTCCGGATCGACCGCGGCGGCATCCGACATCGGCACCGGCACCGAGTGTGGCGAGGATGAGCCCGGCACTTCCAGGCCGCCGTCGAAGCGCCAGCGGTGTCGGCGCGAGTAGCGGTTGTCGGTGAACACCGCATCGCCTCGCTCCCAGATGATTTCGGCCAGATACTGAGCCATGACTGCCTCCTGGATGCGCACCACGCCGGATGCGCACTGCCGCGTGAACACGCCACCGAAGCTTAGCGCATGCATGGCATACCTGCGCGGCGCGGCGCGGCGGTGCGGGCGCGCACGCCGGCGGCGCTCATCAGCGCGGCGTGGCGAACTCCTGCACCCAATAGACCTGCGGCGTACCGCTGTTATTGGCCGCGTAGGCGATCCCGGATTCGGTGAAGCGCGCATCCATGATGTTCTCGCAATGCGCCGGGCTTGCGAGCCAGCCCTCGGCGGCCTCCGCCGCGCTCTGCGGGCCCGCGGCGATGTTCTCGCCGACCAGCTGGTAGCGATAGCCGGTGGCGGCGACGCGCTGCGCCGGAGTGCTGCCGTCGTAGCCCTGATGTGCGAAATAATTGTGGCCGAGCATATCCTGGGCGTGCGCTTCGGCCGCCCGGCGCAGCAGCGCACTGGCCTGCAGCGGCGGAGCTGCGGGGAACGCCTTGTTGCCGCAGCGCCGCGGCTGGGCGCGCGCGCGGTTGATACGCAGCAGCAGTTCAGCGGCGATTTCATCCGCATTTGCCGCGGCGGGCGGTGTGAACGGCGCCGCGATGACGATCCAGGTGTCGTGGCCGCGCTGCACGCTGCCGAGATCGGTAAAATTTCGGTCGGTCAGCGCGGCGCAGAGCCTGGTTCTGAGGGCCTGCTGCAGCACGGACGTATCACCGCTGACATGCAGCGCAGCCGACTGCTCCTCGCGATAGCCGGACTGTCCGACTGCGGACTTCAGATCGGCTCCGCGCGACCACTGCATTGCGGCCGAATCCAGTGCGCCACTGTCGCGCAGTACGACGCGTATGCCGGGGTGGCCGCTGCAGCCCTGGATGCGCAGGTTGCGCGCCGTGCTCAGCACCATGCCGGCGGCAGCGCCGGGCCCGGCGGCCGGCCAGACAGCGGCGCCGGGGATCGTGGCCATCACGATCAGGACGGCGAGGATTGCGCCCCGCACGCACTCGGGCGGGCGCTCAGCGTCCGTAGTGCGCCGTCAGGCTGGCCTTGGCCAGCGAGTTGGCGTGAATCATGTAACCCACCATGGCTGCGCTGGCCTCATCCGGCACGTCGATCCGGTCGGTCTTGAGTGCAAATACGGTAAAGATATAGCGATGCGGCTTGTCGCCGACGGGCGGGCAGGCGCCGCCAAAACCCGGTGTGCCGAAATCGGTGTGGCCCTGCAGTGCGCCGGCCGGCAGTTGGCCGCCGGCATTACCGGCGCCCGCGGGCAGGGCGGTGACCGTGGCCGGAATGTTGTAGACCACCCAATGCCACCAGCCTGAACCGGTCGGTGCATCCGGATCATAGATGGTGACCGCAAAGCTCTTGGTGGCGCTCGGGGCGCCGCTCCACGACAGCGCCGGTGAAATGTTCTTGCCGCTGCAGCCGAAGCCGCTGTAGACCTGATCGTTCGACAGCATGCTGTTCGGCGCCACGGTCGGACTGCGCAGCCGAAAAGCACCATCGGCCGCGGCGGCCCCGGCGGCAATCGTCAGCGCGAGGGCGGCGATACCGACCCGCCGCAGCGAAAACAGACCAGGATGCGTATCAGGCATGAGTTGTCTCCAGTCGATGGCGTGGATTTCGGCGCTGCCGAAGCGCAATGCTATCACTTCGAGCAGGCAAATCGACCGCCGCAAGGCGCATCATAGGCAGTGGCCGATGGCCGGTCAGCGACGGCGAGGATGTCACGATGCTGATGTTGATTGTCGGACTGATCCTGTTCTTCGGACCGCATTCGATCGCCGTGGTTGCCCCCGGCTGGCGCAATCGCGTGGTGATGCATCTGCGCGAGCGCTCGTGGAAGGGAGCGTATTCGCTGCTCAGTGCCGCCGGCCTGATATTCATCGTGCTCGGTTTTGCGCACGCGCGGCGCTCGCCGCTGGTGCTGTACACGTCACCGGCATGGCTGCACGACGTCACCTGGGTGCTGATGCTGCCGGTTTTCCCGCTGCTGCTCGCCGCCTACCTGCCCGGGCGAATTCAGGGCGCGGCGAAGCATCCGATGCTGGCCGCGATCAAGCTCTGGGCCACGGCGCACCTGTTGGTCAACGGGACGCTGGCCGACGTGCTGCTGTTCGGCAGCTTTCTGATCTGGGCGGTGGCGGTGCGCATTTCCGTCAAGCGGCGCGTACCGGCGTCGGTGCGCGGCGCGCCGCCGTCACGCTACAATGACCTGATCGCGCTGCTGCTGGGCCTTGCGCTGTACGCGTTGTTCATCCTGCGCCTGCACGCCGTGCTGATCGGCGTTCCCCTGCTCGGGCCGCCAGGATAGATGTCGTGACATCGACCACCACCGCAGTGCCCGCGCCGCGCCGGCTCGGCAGCGCCGGACCGCTGGTGACTCCGCTGGCGCTGGGCTGCATGGGCATGTCCGGAATGTACGGCGCGGCCGATGAGGCCGAAAGCATCGCCACCATCCAGGCGGCGCTGGACGCCGGCGTCACGCTGCTCGATACCGGCGATTTTTACGGCAGCGGTCACAACGAGATGCTGATCGCGCGCGCGATCGCCGGCCGGCGCGAGCGCGTGCTGCTGTCGGTCAAATTCGGTGCACTGCGTACCCCGGACGGTGGCTGGGGCGGCTACGACGCGCGACCGATGGCGATCAGGAATTTCGCCGCCTACAGCCTCAAGCGCCTGCAGGTCGAGCATATCGATGTCTACCGGCCGGCACGCCTGGATCCGCAGGTGCCGGTAGAAGATGTCATCGGCGCGATGGCCGATCTGGTGAAGGCCGGGTACGTGCGCTATATCGGATTGTCGGAAGTCGGCGCCGCCACCATCCGCCGGGCTCATGCCGTGCATCCGATCTGCGATCTGCAGATTGAATATTCGCTGCTCAGTCGCGGACCGGAGAGCGGGATTTTTCCGCTGCTGCAGCAGCTCGGAATCGGCATCACGGCCTATGGCGTGCTGTCGCGTGGACTGATCGGCGGCTCACGCCCGGGCCACGCCGGGGACCTGCGTGCGCATCTGCCGCGCTTCAGCGCCGACAACCTGGAGCGCAACCGCGCGCTGCTGCTGCCGCTGGAACAGCTGGCGGCCGAGCAAGGCCTGGCGGTGTCGCAGCTGGCGATCGCCTGGGTGCTGTCGCGATCGCCATCGATGATCGCGGTGATCGGCGCCCGCACGCGCAGTCAGCTGGCGCAGTCGCTGGCCGCGACCAGGCTTGCGCTGAGTGCCGCCGATCTGCAGCGCATCGCCGCGGCGGTGCCGACCGCGGCCGTGGCCGGCGAGCGTTATGGCGAGCAGCAGATGCGCATGCTCGACAGCGAGCGGGGCGACAACGCCTGAAGGCGGCTGCGGCAGCTGCCCTCAGAATAGAAACGGTATCAGCGCTGCGGTGCGCTCGCGGTAGCGCCGATACTGGTCGCCGAAGGTTTCGATCATCCAGCGTTCTTCCAGCCGCAGCTTGCGCCACAGCGCCACGAACACGATCAGCACCGCGAGCACACCGCGCCACTCGGCGCGCACGATCGCGGTTCCGATGAAAGCCAGCAGCAGGCCGGTGTAGATCGGGTGGCGCACGCGCGCATACGGTCCGCCCCGGATCAGCTCGTGGTCCAGTTTTACCGTGACCGTCCCGCTCCAGTTGCGCCCGAGGTATACACGTGCCCAGACGCTGAACGCCAGTCCCAGCGCCAGCAGCGCCGTGCCGCTCCAGTAGGTGGCGTAGCTCCACGGCAGGAAGCGCTCGAACAGCACTCCGCCGCCCGGAATGTCGCGCATCCACAGCAGGACGCCTGCGATCACGAGCGGCACGATGTGCGCCGCGCGCGATGCCGGCGACTCGCGCCGCTGCACTGGTTTGACGCCGGCCGCGGAAATGCGCCAGTAGATGAGCCAGGCGATCCACAGGGCCGGGATGAGTTCCCGGTAGAAGAAATGCATGCGTGACCCGCTGCGATCAGGCCGATCGGACCACCGATGGCATCATCTCAATAGGCGTTGTAGGGGCCGGTCGCGCTGCCGGCGATCTTGCCGTCAATGGCAGCGTACACGGATCGGCCGTAGAAAAACGGCAGGCCCCAGTCGAAATAGCTGCCCAGCATCGGATTTGTTGCAGCAGGGCCGCCGATGGTGGCCGAGGCATAGAAAGTTTCACTGAGGCTGTTCAGGTTCGTGATCTCGAACGGCACCGTAGTCATGTTGCCGTTCTGGCCCTGATTGATCGCCGTCTCCGACAGCGGCGATGCCGGGCAATAGAAATCGTCGGCCTGGGGATTGGCCGTGGTGCTGGGGCAGACGGTAATCGAGCTGTCCGGGAAGAACAGTCCGTTGGACCCCGAGTCGATGAAGCTGGCGTCGAGGGTCTGGCCCTTGTAAGTGGTGATGAAATTCCCGGCAACGTCGAGCGTGAGCACCGTGGCGCTGCCCAGACCGTTGTTGCTCTGGGTCGCAATGCCGAATGTCAGCGTGCCGCTCGCGCCCACCTGTCCGGCTGGGGGAACGGCCGGTAGCGTCAGAATGACGCCGTTGTTGTCGACCGCGAACAGCGCCACCGGATTTCGAACCTGCAATGTCAGCGCCACCGGGGCCAGGGCGCAGCTGTTGGTGCTGGTGTTGCAGCTGAAGTAGATGTCGTTCCCGGAGCTGCAGCCACCGCTGGCGCTGGCGCACTCGGCGCACGAGGTGCCGCAATCCTCATCGAACACGCCGACACCGAGCACGCCGTTGGCGTCAAACGAAGTGACTGTATTGAGCGACGTGGTGCCCTTGCTGGCGCAATTGGTCACGGTCGGCGCCTGCGGCGCGAACGACGCGTTGTCATCGATGATATTGACCGTGAGGCCGGGGGCGCGCTCACCGCCGATGCTGACGTCGGCCGTCATCAGCGGTCCCCAGGTATAGCCGTCGGCGAACGGCAGGCATTCAGCCAGCATATTGCCGGCGTTGTTGGGATCCGCCAGGTCGGTCGGCGTCAGTCCGGCCGCTTGCAGCGCCGAAGCCATGATCCGCAGTCCATAGGAACCGGTGTCGACCAGCACGTCGTTGATGGTGGCGCAGGTGCTAGTACCCGGCCGGCACAGCGTCACGCTGGTGGTGGGGATATTGAATGTGCCGCCCATGGCCGCAGGCGGGCCAGGTCCGACCGTGACGGTGACGATATTCGCGCCGCTCGAGCCACCCACGCCGGAGCTGCTGCTGGAGCTGCTGCTGGAACTGCTGCTGCTCGAGCTACTGCTGGAACTGCTCGAGCCGCTGGCACTGCTGCTGCCGCCGCTGCCGCCACACCCGGCCAGAACGCACAGGCCGAGCAATACCGTCCAACGAAAATGCTGGCTCATGCGACCGCCTTGCTATTGCAGATCGGCGACGGATACGCCGGCAGGTACGAGACTCGGGACATAGGCCTTGCCACGGAAATTGCGCAGTCGTCCGGTCGACTCGACCACAAAATCGGGGTTCGCAAAGTTCAGCTGACGATGCATCCCGGGCCGGGACTGTGCACGGGCGGCATCCTGGTACTGCTTGTAATAACTGCCAAAGAGCTGCGCCAGGTCCGGTGGCAGCGCACCCTGCCATGTGAGCGCGAACACCGTGCCCTGGGTCGTTGTGTACTCGTGCACCAGCGTGCCGGCGGCAGTGGTGATTTCATGCAGGCTGTAGTGCTGCGTCGCGGTGCTGTGCAGCTGGGCATGCATGGCGTCGCGATCGGCGCTGACCGAGTCCGTATCCCCGCCCAGATGCGCGGTCGCGGGCGCCTGCAGCAGCAGCACGCCGAACAGGCTGATTGTGCACCGGGCGGCCGCGGCGCGCAGATGGTGGAGTTTCACGTGGGGTTTGAGGCTCCCGCTCTTCGATGGCCGCCAGCTTGACAGAATCCGTCAGACTAACCTGAGACGGAACTCACTGTGCCAAAGTTCCGTCGCGCCGCTGCGCCCGTTATCGGCGATCCGGGGCGTCATAATGCACTTAAGGAGTCGCACGAGGGCGCCATTTCAGTCGCCTATCCTGATCACGGCTTTGCCGCGGGTATGGCCGGCCTGGCTGTACTGCCAGGCCTGGAGCACATCGGTCAGTTGGAAAGTGCGGTCGATATTGACCTTGAATTGCCCCGCCTGCGCCCAGTCGGCGATTTGTTTGAGCGCCAGATGAACTGGCGTGCCGTTGCGGGTACGGCCGGAACAGGTCACGGCGCGTGCCGCGCACTGCCCGGCGGCCGGCAGGCCGACCGACGACAGCAGATAGCCGCCGCGCCTGACCACGGCGAGTGCGCGGTAGGCGTTGTCGACATCCACGGTGTTGATCGCGATGTCGATATTGCGCAGCTGATCCTCGAAATGCTGCGTGCTGTAGTCGAGCACCGTGTCCGCCCCCAGCGATTTGAGGTATTCGGCGTTGCGCGCCGACGCGGTCGCAATCACATGCGCGCCTTTGATGTTCGCGATCTGCACCGCCGCCGAGCCGACGCCGCCGGCGCCGCCGATCACCAGTACGCTCTGTCCCACCCGCACCCGTGCCTGATCGATCAGCATATTCCAGGCCGCAAGGCTGGCGTGCGCTACGCCTGCGGCTTCGGCAAACGACAGGCTGTCGGGCTTGCGCGCGATGCTGTCCGCAGGCACGGCCACATACTGCGCGTAGGTGCCGCGAGCCTGCGACCAGACGATCACCGGATCGCCGATTTTGTAATCGACGACACCGCGTCCCACCGCGGCGATCACGCCGGAGCCGTCGACGCCCGGGATCGGCGTTGCGGCGCTGTTGGCGATGGCCGGCGCCGCGGGCGCCGTCGGATCCTCCGCGCTGCCGCCGGCGGCCTTCCAGTCGGCCGGATTGACACCGGCGTAGTGCAGTCGCACCAGCACCTGTCCGGGACCTGCGATCGGTCGGGCGAACTCCCGGACGCGGATGGTACCGGCGCTGACCACCGCCGCTCGCATCGTGGCCACTTCGGCCGCGACCCGGGTGGCAGCCGATGCGGCCAGCAGCACTGCCAGGGCCAAGGGATGAATGCGCATGCTGCAAATTACCATTAACATGGCCGGCCTATGACTCGACGGCGCGCGGAATTCTGGATGCTGTGGCTGTTGCCGCTGCTGGTGATGCGGCTGCTGCTGCCGACCGGGGTGATGCCGGCGCGAAGTACCCATGGGGTGGCGCTGGTGCTGTGCAGTGTGCAGCACCTGCGATCAGCGCCGCAGCCAGGTCATGCGCACGCCGAGGCGCTGTGTCCATTTGCGGCCGCAGCGACCGCGGCTCCGCCCGCAGCGCTGTTGCAGCCGGCGCTGGCGGCTGCGCTGTCGGGTCAGTCTCCGATCGCCTGCGAGGCGCAATGCAGCGGGCAATCCGGCACTCCGCGCACTCAGCTCGCACGCGCTCCACCGTCGTTCTCCTGAAGTCCTGCCATGGTTCACGGCGGCGCACAGGGCGTGCGGCCGTGCGCTCACCCGCGTGCGTTTCGTTTCGGGGAATGACATGTCGCAGATTTCACCGCGCCGGCTGTACGGCCTGCTGGCGCTTGGAGTGCTGTCCGCTGCACCGCAGCCTTCGCTGGCCTGCGCCACCTGTGGCTGCACCCTCAGCGCCGACGGCGCCATGGGCTACTCGGTGGGTACCGGTTGGCGGATCAATTTCGAATACGACTATATCGATCAGAATGAACTGCGCAGCGGCATGCACACCGCCACGCCGGCGCAGGTCGTCAATCAACCCTCAGATCCCGGGCTCGGCGGCGGGGAAATCGAGCACGGCACGCTCAATCGCTATTTCACCGCAGGAGTTGGATACAGCCCCAGTGTCGATTGGAACCTGGACCTGCGCCTGCCGTACGTCGAACGCGGTCACAGCACCTACGGCGTACAGCAGCAGCCATATCAGGCGTCCGAGTCGGCGCCCGATCAGCTCAGCGCCGTGCGCGTCTCCGGACTTGGCGACGCCAAGCTGATCGCGAGCTACCAGGGGCTGCTGTCGATGCATAACCTGGGACTGCAGCTGGGCGTGAAACTACCGACCGGCAGCTACGGCACGGCGGTAAAATTCAGCAGCGGCCCCATTGCCGGCGCACCGCTGGATGCGAGCCTGCAGGCCGGCACCGGCAGTACCGACGTGATTCTCGGGGCGTATTATTACCGCCCGGTCAGTGAGAACTTCGGCGGCTTCGTCAACGCGCAATTTCAATCCGCCCTGGCGCACAAGCAGAATCAACCGGGCAACGACTTCCGTCCCGGCAATGCCTCGACGCTGAGCTTCGGCCTGCGCTATGAGGCCAATCCCAGGTGGATTCCGCAGTTGCAGGTCAATCTGAGCCATAAGGACGCCGATCAGGGCGCGCTGGCAGACGTGCCCGACACCGCGGGTACGGTCGCCTATGTCAGCCCCGGCATCACGGTTGAACTGGCGGCCAAGGTGCATCTGTACGGCTTCGTGCAGCTGCCGATCTACAGCAATCTCGACGGCTATCAACTGTTTCCGCATTGGACCGCCGCCATGGGGGCGAACTATGCACTTTAGCCACAGGACCGTTGCGGTCTGCGTGCTTGGCCTGATGGGCGTTTCGGCCGGCGCATGCGGCGCGCAGACTTCCCCTGCGATGCAGATCAGGGACGGCTGGGTTCGCTGGCTGCCCGGAAGTCTTCCCGCCGGCGGCTATGTCACGCTGGTCAACAGCAGCGATCGATCGATCAGCCTGCTCGCGGCGTCCAGCCCGGACTACGCGCTGGTGTCGATGCACCGCAGCCGCACCGAGGCCGGCACCAGTCGGATGCTGCCGGTGGACAAAATCACCGTCGATGCGCACTCCAGTCTGGATTTCGCGGCCCTTGGCTATCACCTGATGCTGCAGCGGCCCAGGAGGATGCTGCAGCCGGGCGATCAGGTGTCGGTCACGCTGCAGTTCGCCGGCAACCCTGCCGTGACAGCGACACTGGCAGTTCGGGCGCCCGCTGCGGGCGGCGATATGCCTGGCATGCCTGAAATGCCGGGCATGGCGCACTGAAGCTCGAGCAGGCAACCCGGCCCTCATGCCACCGCCCAGGCGGTTTCTATCCCTGCTTCGCGAACGCGATAGGCGCTGCTCGGCGGAATCGGCCAGGACGAAAGCTCATTCCCGCGCATGGAGGTCCGCGACCTGGACCCGATCAGGATATTGCGGGCCGCATTCACGTCCCGGTCGTGCAAC
>DATAJH010000182.1:0-1935 GCA_036262215.1 Steroidobacteraceae bacterium | reverse complement strand
ACGCGGCGGTCGCTGGCGACGCGGCCGCCGGCGGCACGGCTGCCGGCAGCGCCGCCGGGACTGCTGCGTCTTCGCCGGCCAGTGCCGCAAGCGGCGAGCGCGGCCAGCTACTGGTGGCCGACGACAGGAATCTCTGGTTCTACGACCGCGAGCTGGCGCAGGTGTCGGTCAAGCCGGTGACCGCGGCGCTGTCGGCGACACCGGTGATGCTGTTGTCGGGCACGGCCGCGCAGCTGCACGACAGCTTCGACATCAACCCGGCCGGATCGCACGATGGCCTGGACTGGGTCAGCGTCAAGCCGCGCAGCGCCGAGGCGGACTTCAGCCGCGCCGAGCTCGGCTTTGCCCGCGACCGGCTGCTGCGCATGGTGGTGAAGGACCGGCTCGGCCAGACCGTGCAGCTCGACTTTCAGCGCAGCGAACGCAACGCGCACGTGGAGCCTTCCGAGCTGCAGTTCAAGCCGCCGGCGGGTGTGGACGTGATCGGCACGCCGCAGTCGTAGGCGCCCACGCGCACATCATGGCCAAGCGCAACTCGACGCAACAGCCGCTGGCGCTCGCCGACGGCGACAAGGACTGGCGACCGCTAGCCGATCGCATGCGGCCACGCCGGCTGGAGGAGTTCGTCGGCCAGACGCACCTGCTGGCGCCGGGTAAGCCGCTGTATGAGGCGATCGCCTCCGGCCAGCCGCATTCACTGATCCTGTGGGGACCGCCGGGCACCGGCAAGACGACACTGGCGCGCCTGATCGCCGATCGCTCCAAGGCGCGGTTCATCGCGTTGTCGGCGGTGCAGGCCGGCATCAAGGACATCCGTGACGCGGTCGCACTGGCGCAGCAGAGCGCCGCCGACGGGCACCCCACGGTGCTGTTCCTCGATGAAGTGCATCGCTTCAATAAGGCCCAGCAGGACGCGTTCCTGCCGCATGTGGAGGACGGTACGCTGACCTTCATCGGCGCAACCACCGAGAATCCGTCGTTCGAGATCGTCGGCGCGCTGCTGTCGCGCGCCCGGGTGTACGTCCTCAAGGCGCTGAGCGTCGAGGAGCTGCGGCGACTGCTGCACAGCGCACTGGCCGACCGCGAGCGCGGGCTTGGGGCGCAGGAGCTCACCATCGAGGATGAAGCACTGTCGCTGCTGGCGCATGCGGCCGACGGTGATGCGCGGCGGGGACTGGGGATGCTCGAGCTGGCGGCAGCGGTGGCAGCCGCGGGCGGTAGCAAGCTGATCACGCTGGCTCAGGCACATGAGATCGCCGGCGGCGGCCGGCGCCGGTTCGACAAGGGCGGGGATCAGTTCTACGACCAGATTTCGGCGCTGCACAAGGCGGTGCGCGGCAGCGACCCGGATGCAGCGCTGTACTGGTTTGCGCGCATGCTCGATGGCGGTTGCGATCCGCATTACCTGGCGCGGCGCATCACCCGCATGGCTAGCGAGGATATTGGCCTGGCCGATCCGCGGGCGCTGCAGCTCACGCTCGACGCGTGGCAGATCTACGAGCGCCTCGGCAGCCCGGAAGGCGAGCTGGCATTGGCCGAGGCGGTGGTGTACCTGGCGGTTGCCGCCAAGAGCAACGCGGTCTACACCGCATTTGGCGAGGCGCGCGCGGATGTGGAGCGCTATGGCTCGCTCGATGTGCCGCTGCGATTGCGCAATGCGCCGACGCGGCTGATGAAGGAGCTGGGTCACGGCAGCGGCTATCGCTACGCGCATGATGAACCGCAGGCGTATGCCGCGGGCGAGCGCTACCTGCCGGACGACATGCCGGACCGCCGCTATTATCATCCGACGGCGCGCGGTCTCGAGCAGCGCATCGGCGAAGCAATGGAGCGTCTGCGCCACCCCAAGGCCGACGAAGGCAAATCATGATCGACCCGAAGCTGCTGCGCTCGGCCCCCGAGGAGGTGGCGCGCCTGCTGGCGCGGCGCGGCTAC
>DATAJH010000181.1:0-7552 GCA_036262215.1 Steroidobacteraceae bacterium | reverse complement strand
TTATGGACAGATCGACTACGTGGCCGGCAAAAGCGGCCCGCGCGCGCTCGAGATTGATAGACTGAGCCCTTGAACCGCATCCGAGGTCGGGTCGAGCAAGCATGAGCAGAGTGGCCCTGGAACGGCGGCTGCGCGCCGGCGAATTTGTCATCACCGCTGAAATTACACCGCCGCTGTCGGCCGATCCGCAGGATCTGCTCGATGTGGCGCTGCCGCTGCGTGGCGTGGCCGACGCCGTCAACGTCACCGATGGCGCCAGCGCCAGGGCGCATCTGGACGTACTGACCGCCGCCGCCATCCTGGCACGTTCGGGCATGGATCCGGTACTGCAGCTGACTTGCCGCGACCGTAACCGCATCGCGCTGCAGAGCATGCTGGTAGGCGCCGCCGCGCAGGGGCTGCACAACATCCTGGTGCTTCGGGGCGACAACCCGGAAGCCGGCGATCAGCCGGACGCCAAGCCGGTGTTCGATCTGGATTCCAATACGCTGCTGGCGACCGCGGCGGGGATTCGCGATCGCGGCGAGCTGCCGCATGGCCGTGCAGTGGGCGGCAAGTGCGAATTTTTTCTGGGAGCGGCCGACACGCCGATCGATCCGCCGGCCGACTGGAAGCCCGAGGGGCTCAAACGCAAGCTCAAGGCCGGAGCGCAGTTCGTGCAGACGCAGTTCTGCCTCGACCCCGGCGTGGTGCGCCGCTACCTCGAGCGCCTCGGCGAGCACCAGCTCACCGACCGGTTGTTCATTCTGATCGGACTGGCGCCGCTGGCTTCGGCGCGATCGGCGCGCTGGATCCGCCAGCACCTGTACGGCTCGATCATCCCGGATGGGTTGATCGAACGGCTGGAGTCGGCCGCCGATCAGAAGCTCGAGGGCGCTCGCATCTGCGTCGAACTGATGCAGCAGATGCAGCAGATTCCAGGCGTCGCGGGGGTACACCTGATGGCGCCGCTCAACACCGGCGCGGTGCCGCAGGTGATCGGCGAGTTTCGCGCCGTCGCCGCAAGTACCCGCCGGGTGGTGTAGACAGGTGGTCTAACTGTCCAGGCACACCACCAGCCGGGCCTGATAGCTGCGCCAGGCGATCGGAATCACGATCGGGTGCACGCGCGCCGGGTAGACCAGCGGCACATCGCCCTCATGCACCACCGAGCGTACCGAGACGCTGTACTGATGCCGGAAGTTGCGCTGCGCGTCGCCCGACAGGGTGTTGGCGATCTCGCCCACCAGCTCGCGCAGGTGTTCATGGCTCAGGTCGGTATCCTGCATGCACATCAGCATCACGCACAGCATGCTGCGCGGCGCGGTAAACAGCACCACCCCGTCGCGCCGGCCGCCGATGCTGACGATGCCGGTGTAGTCGCCGAGCTGCGGACGGCGCCGCAGTGCCAGATGGGGTATGCCGCATGCGGCGGGTTGCTGCACGGCGGTTTCGAAATAGTGCATCACACTATTGACGAACACGCCGACTTCGAATTCCGTGCTCACGAGCGCGCGAGCACCGCGGGTGCGGCGGTAATGATGGAATGATCCAGGTCGAGCGCGGCCAGCGCCGCCGATGCCGCGCGCAGCAATACGATATGCTGGTAGATCGAGCGCATCGTGGCCGCATGGCTCATCAGTTCGTCCAGCCTGACCACCGCCGGCAGGAAGTCGTTGCCGGTGAGCGAGGTCTTGGCGCACAGGCCGGTCAGCACGTCGTCGATGCTTTGCAGCCGCTGCGCGAAACTGGCAAACGGCAGCGCTTCGGCCTCGGTCGTGATGGCATCCAGTTCGCGCAGCACGGCAATGAGTTTTTTGTGCAGGTGCGGTTGCCCGCTGCCGGGCGCCGTCAGGATGGCGTTGCTCTTGCGAAAGGCGTTATCGGCGTCGTCGAGAAAACTCACCAGTGCCGGTGGGTCGGCCCGCACCAGTTGCAGCAGCAACTCGGCCTGCGAATCGCCATCGGCCTGTGCCTGCTCGAGCTCGCGCGCCAGCAGCACCCGATCGGTGACATCGGCGACCACGGCGTGGATGCAGTCATCGGCCGGCAAGGTGCCGGCCACGCGCCGGAACGAGAAGCTCATGCAGCGCCGCTCGCCGCCGCCGCGCGCATCGGCAAATGTCACCTCGACCTGACTCAAGGGGTTGAGCGACTCGACCGCGTATTCATCGGCCTGGTCGTTCCACAGCAGCCGCAGAAACGTCAGCGCCGCGGCCAGCGTTGCTTCGTCGTCAAGCAGCGGTCGCAGCACATCCTCGAAGCGCCGGCCGGCGGGCGCACTCAGGCGCAGCAGTTCGCGCATCGACGCGGAACAGGTGGCGCCCAGGCGCAGGTCGCGCCCGATCACGAACAGACCTTCGTGCACGCTGCCCAGGATGTGCTGCAGTTGCCGGTGCGCGGCGGCGGCCTCGGCGGCGAGCTTACCCGCCTGCAGCCCAAGGCACAGCGCAATCGGCGGCAGCAGCGCCAGCACCACGGTGGCGCCGGCCAGCAGGCCCAGCAGCCACCAGGCGCACAGCGCGACGGCCAGCACCGGTGCCACCACCAGCGGCAGTACGCCGCGCGCATGCGCAAGCGCGACGATAGTGGCTGCCGGCGTGCCGGCGGCGGCGCTGTCACCGGCGCGCCGGCTGCGTTGTTGGCCGTCAGAGATGCGAACCGATTCGACGTCGGCAAGCTGCGCCCAAAGTTGCGTTGCTGGCTTCATCGCAGGCCAGACTGTGGTATCTGCAGCCGGGCCGGGTGATGCCCGGGATCACAATTTGGTGTCGGACAAATGGAAATGCCGGCGCGACCATCAGTGGAGTGTGGGACTGGTCACAGATTTGCGGCGCGCACCGACCGGTCCCATAATCGCGGTCCCGTAACGCCTAAGGTAATCCGCTCATGAAACGATTTGTGGTGCTGCTGCTGATGAGTGTGGGCATGGGCTCGGCATGGGCCACATTGCAGCCGGGTGCGAGCGCGCCGGATTTCACCACCCAGGCGACGCTGGCCGGCAAACCATTCCAGTTCTCACTTGCCGACGCCCTGAAGAAGGGTCCGGTGGTGCTGTATTTCTACCCGGCCGCCTTCACCAGCGGCTGCACGGTCGAGGCGCACGACTTTGCCGAGGCGACGGCCGAATTCCAGGCCCTGGGCGCCACCGTGATCGGTGTCTCGCACGACGACATCGAGACACTCAACAAGTTTTCGGTGAGCGAATGCCGTAACAAATTCGCCGTGGCAGCCGATCCCGACCAGCACATCATGAAGGCCTATGACGCGGTGCTGAAGTTGAAGCCGAGCCTGGCCGATCGCACCTCGTACGTGATCTCGCCCGATGGCAAGATTATCTACAGCTATTCGGCCTTGAACCCCGACCAGCATGTCGCCAACACGCTCGCCGCGGTGAAGAAATGGGCGGCCGATCGGCCGCACTGATCCTGTATGCGGCGCTGCTGAGCAGCCTTGGCTGGACTGGCGTGCGCGCTGCGAGCGGCGCGGCGCCGGCCGCGGCGCCACCGCAGCAGCTGGCAGAGATCGCCATCATCGGGGAGCGGCCGGGGCCGCGGCTGTGGAAGGTGTCCCGGGGCGATCACGTGCTGTGGCTGCTCGGCACGCTCAATCATCTGCCCAAACGCATGACGTGGCGCTCGAGTGAAGTCGATGCGGTGCTGGCACAGTCGCAACAGCTGCTGACCAGCGGCCCCTCGGTCTCGGCCAGCGTCGGACCGATCGGGGCCATCCGGTTGTACCTGCAGTGGCATCGGGCACAGAAAAACCCGGATCGCCTGAAGCTCGATGCGTGGCTGCCGGCGCCGCTGTACGCCCGCTTCGAGGCGTTGAAGGCACGCTTTGATGCCGGCGATGACAGCATTGAGGAATTGCGACCGGGCTTTGCGGCGCTGCGCCTGTATGAGCGCGCGGTCGACGCCGCGGGAATGACAGCGCACGATGAAGTGGAACCGGCCGTCATCAAACTGGCTAAGCGGCGGCGCGTTCCGATCGAGCGTGCCATGCTCAAGATCGATGATCCATCGGGCGCGCTCAAGGAAGCCAGTGCACTGCCTCCGAGCGTGGAAGTGGATTGTCTTGCGGCCACGGTGGCGCGCATTGAGACCGATCTGCCCAGCATGCAGGAGCGTGCCAAGGCCTGGGCGGTGGGCGACGTCGATCGGCTGCGTGCGCTGCCGTACCCGAATCAGCGCGAGGTGTGCATCAGCGCGCTGGAGAACTCGCCGCGCATGAAGGCGCTGGTGGACAGCGCGGCGCAGGCCTGGAACAGCGAGGCGGAGTCGCTGCTGAGCCGCAATCGGGTCAGCTTCGCGATGCGGCCGATCTACGAACTGCTCGACAGCGCGGGACCGCTGGCAAAGTTTCGTGCCGAGGGCTACCTGGTTGAGGGTCCCTAGATTTGAGCGCGCTGGCGCCACGCACGGTATCATCGGCGGCTGGGTTGCCCATTAAGAGGAGTGTTGTATGAATCAGTTTGTTACGCGCGGGCTGCTGCCCGCGCTCAGCCTGGTGCTCGCCGGCATTGCGATGGCAGCGGACACGGCTCCGGCTGCGACGCCAGCGGCCGCGACGCCAGCGGCCGCGACGCCCAAGAGCACGGCGGCCACGGGCGCCAAATCCGACACTGCCGACAGTGACCAGGACAAGGCGCTGTACGCCCTCGGCGTACTGCTGAGCCGCAACCTCGACTCGTTCACGCTCTCGGAAGCCGAGTTCGCCCACGTCAAAGCCGGCATTGTCGACGGCTTTCACCACAAACCGTCGGCGGCGACGGCCGAGGCCTCGCTGCCGCAGATCCAGGCGCTGCAACGCACCCGTGCGATGGCGCTGGCGGCGCATCAAAAGGAGGCCGGTCAGGCCTATCTGGACAAGGCCGCCGCAGCTCCGGGTGCCACCAAGACCGGCAGCGGCATGCTCTACATTGCAGTCGCTGCAGGTAGCGGGCCGAGCCCGACGCACAGCGATCGCGTCAAGGTGAACTACGAAGGCCGTCTCATCGACGGCACCGTATTCGACAGTTCGGCGCAACACGGTCAGCCCGCAACGCTGTCGGTCGGCGGCATCATTCCCTGCTGGACCGAAGCCTTGCAGCTGATGAAAGTGGGCGGCAAGAGCCGCATCATCTGCCCGGCGGCGCTGGCTTACGGCGATCGTGGCGCGCCGCCCAAGATCAAGCCGGGTGCGAGCCTGGAATTCGACATCGAGCTGCTCTCGATCGAAGCCCCGCCGCCGGCCGCGAACACCGGCCCGAAACTGCCGGGAGCTGCGGGAGCCGTGCTACCCGCGCCACCCGCGGAGACCCCGGCGGCGCCAAAAGGCCCATAGGCCTAGCCTTGCGGCGCGGTGGCTGTGCCGACGGCCTGATAGAGGCGGTATAGCCGCCGGAACCTGGCGTCGGCGGCGATGCCCCAGTCGCCCGGCGCGTACTGCAGCAGCCAGTCGCCGGCGCATCCGTGCAGCAGGTCGCCGCCAGCGCGGCGGCGCACCGTGAAGGCTGCGGCGATCTGCAAGGCGAGTACCGGCCGCGGCTGGTTTCGATAAGCGCCGTCGGCGCCCGGCCGCAGCGGCGGCAGCGGCCGATAGCGTGCATCGAAGCGATCGCGTGACACGCTCCAGCGATCACCGCAAGCGCCGGTGAGCAGCGCATCCCCGGCGCGATAGCGGTTCGGACCCTCGCGGCTGGTGATGCTGCCGGCGCTGCGTGCGAACACCACCTGGACCGTCTCGTCCTTGACGTAGCACGCGGCGAGCGCATCCTGCCGCAGATCGATCGCCTCAAAGTCCATGCTTCAGCGCTGCGAGCGCCGCGCGGAGCCGGGGATGCCGATCAAGGTCGTCACCGGGCGATTTTGCGGCAATTGCGGCCATCGGGCTGCGATTTTCGCTACAGTCGATGCGCCTGCCGGCCGCGGTTATCAAATGGTGTGGGCTTGATTGCAACGATTGAGGTTCTGGTCGCGCTGCTGATCGTGATCGCGGCCATCGCCGTGCTGGCCAGGCGATTGAATATTCCGCCGGCCATTCTGCTGGTGCTGACCGGCGTCATCCTGGCGCTGGTCCCGGGGCTGCCCAGGGTCAGCTTCGCTCCGGAATTCGTGCTGCTGCTGGTGCTGCCGCCGATCATCTATTCATCCGCGGTGGCCATGAGCTGGCGTGAATTCCGCTTCAATCTGCGCCCGATCACGCTGCTGGCCGTCGGCGGGGTGATGTTCACCACGATCGCCGCTGCAGCCGCGGCCCATTGGATGCTGGGCCTGGTGTGGCCGGTCGCATTCGTGCTGGGCGCCATCGTGTCGCCGCCCGACGCCGTGGCGCCGCTATCGATCGCCCGCGGCATGCAGTTGCCGCGGCGCATCCTGGTGATCCTGGAGGGCGAGGGCCTGGCCAACGACGCCACGGCGCTGATCCTGTTCCGCTTCGCAATCGCGGCCGTGAGTCTGGGAGTGTTCTCGCTGGGACAGGCCACGGGCATGTTTCTGGCCATCATTACCGGGGAGATTCTCTGGGGCATAGGCGTCGGGTGGGTGATGCTGCGCCTGCGGCGCTGGGTAGGCGACCCGCGGGTCGAGATCCTGCTGTCGCTGCTCACGCCGTTCGTCGCCTACCTGCCGCCGGAACAGCTTGGCGGCTCCGGCGTACTAGCCACGGTTACGGCCGGCCTGTACATCAGCTGGAACGGCCTGCGGCTGATCAGCGCCGCGACCCGCCTGCAGGGGATCTTCTTCTGGGATTTTCTGATCTATCTGGTGGAAGGCATGGTGTTCCTGGTCACCGGCCTTCAGGCGCGCGCCGTGCTGGTCGGTGTTGGCGGCTATTCGATCTCCGACCTCGCGGTGTCGGCCGTGACCGTGAGCGCGGTGCTGATCCTGGCCCGATTCGTCTGGACCTATCCGGCCACCTACCTGCCACGCTGGCTGATTCCCGCAGTGCGACGCCGCGACCCTTCGCCGCCGTGGACGTTCCCGTTCGTGCTGGCATTCACCGGTGTGCGCGGCATCGTCTCGCTCGCCGCCGCGCTCGCGATTCCGCTGGTCACGGCCAGCGGTCAGGCGTTTCCCGATCGCGACCTGATCCTGTTTCTCACCTTTGCCGTGATCCTGGTGACCCTGGTAGGGCAGGGTCTGACGCTGCCGTTGGTGATCCGTGCGCTTGGCCTTGCCAACGCCGGGCGGCGGGAGCATCACACCGATGCCACCGAGGAATTCGAAGCGCGGCGGCAGGCGGTCGCCGCGGCGACCGGGCGGCTCAATCAACTGGCGGCGGGGCGGGCTCTGCCGGCGTCGGTAGTCAAGCCGCTGCTCGCAGGTCTGCATGATCGACTGAATAATCTCGAGCACAGGATTGACGGCCAGGACGGCCACCGCAAACTGGTGGAACTGTACGACGACGTCGAACTGGCCCTGATCACCGCCGAGCGCAAAGTGGTCAACGATCTGTATCGCGACGGCAAGCTCAAGGATGAAGCGCGCCGCCGCATCGAACGGGAACTGGATCTGCGCGAAGCCGGGCTGGAAAATCTGCGCAGCGCTGAGTGAATAATCTCATTTATAATCAATGTTATATTAAATAATAC
>DATAJH010000180.1:0-59009 GCA_036262215.1 Steroidobacteraceae bacterium | reverse complement strand
GTATTCCAGCATGAGCTATCTGCGGCGCTTCCCGATCGACAAGCTCAAGATCGACCGCGCCTTTGTGAAAGAGATGACCAGCCGCCCGGAGGATGCCTCCATCGTGCGCGCCATGGTCTCCCTCGCTCACAGTCTGAATCTGAAAGTGGTCGCTGAGGGCGTTGAAACGGGAGACCAGCTCGCAATGCTGCAGCAGCTGGGCTGCGATCAGTACCAGGGGTTTCATTTCAGCGCAGCGCTGCCGGCGAAGGACTTCGAGCGGCTGATCAGCACCCATACTCATCCCGCGCAGGCCCCGGAGATTGATCCCGCCGCCACCCAGAGTCGACTCGCGCTGCGCTGAAGCAGCAGCAAGTCTCGGTGTGGATGTCGCGAGGTTCTGTCGTTTGAGCTCTTTAACCTGTCCGTAATTGGAAGCGCCGTGTGTTCGTTGACGGAATTACCCACGCGAAAATAAGTCACCCATTCGGCCACCTTGGCGTTGATCCTCTCGATGATTTGTTTGGCGGGCAAAGGGCCGCCGCGCTGGATCACTTCGCGGATGTCGGCTTCCCGTATCGTTTGGCTACGAACGATTAACCGATTGATTTAATGGTGGCCAGGGGTGGAATTGAACCACCGACACGCGGATTTTCAGTCCAGGGCCGAAAACCCTCCAACCCACTGATCTTGCAGTGGTTTGATTGGCCAGATCATGGAATATTCTGCGCAGTTACACCGAGATAGGTACCTGATTTCCATAGATACGGTTCGATAATATTCCATGACTGATGACGCACCTCCTTGCGGTCAGCTCGACATCACACTGAGAGGTAATAGCCTGTCTTGTACAATTGTACATGTGATACACTGTGACCTATGGAGATCGTCATCGACACTTCCGCCCTTCTTGCCGTCGTCGGAGAGCAGCCAGAAAAAGCGGAGTTAGTCCGATTAACACGAGGTGCAGCGCTCGTAGCCCCAGCCTCGGTTCATTGGGAAGTTGGCAACGCGTTGTCCGCCATGTTCAAACGCAAGGCTATTGGCTTAGACGCGGCATTAGACCTGTTGGATGCGTACGCTGCCATACCCATTCGGTTGATTGATGTTGCGCTAAAGCAAGCGGTGGAATTGTCGGCGAGACTGAACGTTTACGCCTACGACGCGTACGTCATCGCATGTGCAGTAAATCAGAGGGCTCCGATACTCACCCTCGACAGAGGATTAATCGAGCGTGCTCGCGAAGTGAAGCTTGATGTGCTGGAGGTAAATGTCCCATGAAGGCTTACACCTATTCTGAGGCGCGGGAAAACTTCGCCTCGGTGCTCGAGGAAGCGGAACGCGATGGGGCAGTTGAGATTCGCCGGCGCGACGGCGCGATCTTTAGGATCTCGCCGGCGCGAAGATCCAAGGCCTCGCCGCTGGATGTGAAGGGCGTAAAGCTGGGGGTGCGAACAGCTGACATTGTCGCCGCCGTGCGGGAAGGCCGTGAGCGTCAATAGGCGCAAGATCATCTGGAGGAACATGATCGCCCACAGCCTGGTGGATCTGGCAGCAGTGCTTAGCTAGCTACCGCGGATGTCGGCTCAAGTCTTCGCCAGGTGGTTCAGTACGTCAGCTTCCTGCTCTGCTGTCGGCCAGTGTTTCACCGCTGCGCGTCGCTCGGGTGTCTGAGCGCGCCACCATTCCAACGTCGCACGCCCGGTATCGGTATATGACCGATAGCTGAGCCCCACCTTGCGCGCCCGACTGCCATCGAAGCTCATTCGCTCGTTCGAAAAAATTCCAGGTCCGATCGTGGGTTCTACCAGAGGGAATTCCAGCTTCAGCTCCTCGATGACCGGTGCCGGCGGCCGGACTACGCGCACGGACTGCTGGCTGAGCGGACTCAATTCGTGGAGAACGCGATCCCACGATACGCGCGGAGCTGCAGCATTGAAGATCCCGCTGACATCGCGCTCGATCAGGGTGACCATCCACGGACACAGGTCGCGCACATCGACCGTCTGTAGGTCCTTCGCATCGGCTCGCGGGCCGACGATGGTGCCGCCTTGCGCTGTGCGGGCCACCCAGTAGGTGAATCGGTCGGTCTCATCGCCCGGACCGACGATGTAGGTTGGCCGCACCACCGTCGCTGCAGGTCCCAATAGCTTGCGCACGACCCGGTCACCCTCGGCCTTCAGGTCACCGTAACTTTGCGCGGTCACCTGCTCGTTCTCGGGATTAGCGAGCGTTCGCAACGGCGAACTCTCGACACAGACCGGTTGAGTGCCGTCGTAAACCGCGGTCGTGGAAACATACAGATAGCGTCCCACCCGTCCCTTCAGCAGCTGCGTGGACTCACGCACGTACCGCGGGACGTAGGCGGAATTGTCGATCACCGCGTCCCAACGTCGTGTGCCTTCGAGCGCTGTCAGGCCGGGACTTGTCTTCGAATCGCGGTCTCCGATCAGGTACTCCACTCGGTTGCCATACGGCGTGGCCTCGTGCCCACGATTGAACAGACTGAGGGAGTGACCGCGGGCGAGCGCGTACTCGACCTGATGCGGGCCGAGAAACCCCGTTCCGCCGAGAATCAGGATGTTGAGCGCCTGACGGGCGCGCGGCACATCCGCAAAAAGTTGGGTCGCGCCCACGGCGAGGGCTGAGGCTCCCAAGGTCAGCATTTCGCGACGCGTAGTCATAGGTGGCTCCCCGCCAGCTAGTTATTTATCAGTCGCCGCCTCGATCATACCTCGCTCAGGATACCGCCACTGCGCTGTTTGGGTCAGTGTGCGCTGCTCGTCGATTCGCATCTGCCCACGGAGCTTCATTGAACACGCGATTCGTCGCACTATTTGGGTTTACGGCAACTGTCGTTCCCCGCTCCCACATGCGTTCAAGGTTTCAGAGGAAAATACGCCGATACTTCGATGGCCGATTGCACGTCGGGGTGGTCCAATTGCCGCCATGGAGAAAGGGAGAACACAACGAGGCGCCAGATACATTAGCGAGTGATCAGACCCAAGCCGATACATGTGGCTAGGGCGCCAGGTAGAGACTGGAACTTGAAACATAGAGAGCCATGAAATATTCCATGCTTCCGTGAATATTCCATCGCATAGGTGGTGCTTCGAACCATTATGGCACTGATTTATTGGTGGCCAGGGGTGGAATTGAACCACCGACACGCGGATTTTCAGTCCGCTGCTCTACCAACTGAGCTACCTGGCCGCCGGGGAAAGGGCGCGTATTAGACCGGGCGCGCGCAGCGATCGTCAACCCTTGCGGATCCCGCGGCGCCAGAATCGACTCAACTGCTCCCGGGTTCAACGAACTCGCCCGGCTTGGCCGAACCGCCCCCAAACAGGAACTTCTCCATCTCGGTCTCGAGGAACTTGCGCGATTTTGGATCCACCGGCGTCAGCCGGTACTCATTGATCAGCATGATCTGATGAGCGCGCCAGCGCTCCCAGCCTTCCTTGGACACATTCTCGAAGATGCGCTGGCCCAGCGGACCGGGATATGGCGGCCGATCGAGGCCCGGCGCCTCGCGCTTGAGCAGGACACATTGAACGCTGCGGCTCATATCAACCTTCCGGGGAGCACGATTCGGACGACAACAGGGCTGCGATCGGGGCCGGCAATCCGATGCGCGCCGGCTCGCGCGGGTTATACCAGAGCGTTCCGCCGCCTTCCATCACCGTGAGCGCCCGCTGGCAACGGGCGCGCAGCGGCGTGATTTCCAGCTCGAAGTGAGTGAACGCGTGGCGCAGCCCCGGCAGGGGTTCGGGATCCAGCTGCGCCGCGCCCAGCGCCGTGGCGCAGAATCGCATCGCCGCCTCCGCATGCTCGAACTGCGGCGGTGTCCACAGTCCGCCGCAGGGCATCTGGGGCGGACGACGCTGCAGCAGCACCTGGCCGTCGGAGTCCACCGCCAGCAGCATGAACACCCGGCGCGTGGGGCGCGCCCGACGCACGCGCGCCGCGGGCAACTCGTGCACGCGGCCCAGGCGCCGGGCCGCGCAATCTTCGCGCAGCGGACAATGCATGCACAGCGGCTCGCGGCGGGTGCACAGCGTTGCCCCAAAATCCATGATGGCCTGGGTATACACCGCGAACTCGGACTGCGGTGTGCATTGCTCGGCGCGCCGCCAAAGCTGCCGCTCGGTAACGCTGTCGCCCGGCGAACCGTCGATTGCAAAGTAGCGCGCCAGCACACGCTTGACGTTGCCATCCAGAATGCTGGCGCGCCTACCGAAGGCCAATGCCACGATCGCCGCCGCGGTGGATCGGCCGATGCCGGGCAATTCGGCCAGCATATCGACCTCGTCCGGCAGTTCACCTCCATGCTCGCTGATCACGCGCTGCGCACTGCGATGCAGGTTTCGGGCCCGCGAGTAATACCCCAATCCTGACCACAGATGCAGCACCTCATCCAGCGGCGCGGCGGCCAGCGACTCAAGGTCCGGAAAGCGCCGCATGAAGCGCTCGTAATAGCCAATGACGGTGGCGACCTGTGTCTGCTGCAGCATGATCTCCGACACCCACACGCGATAGGGTGTGGGCTCATGCTGCCAGGGCAGATCGTGGCGTCCGTGGTGCGCGTGCCAGGCGATCAGGGCAGCGGCCATCGGTGCCGGGCTGGGCGACGTGGAATTCAATGTCTGTGCCCGGCTAACTCGATGCTGCGCGCTGCGGCCGACTCAGGCCAGCAGCACGTCGATCACCCGCTCCAGCATCGGCTTCAAGCTGCTGCGGCGCAGCTTCGGATCACGCACCACGCGCGAGGCCAGCCCTTCCATCAGACATTGGAGCAGGTCGGAGCGATCGCGGGCCGCCGCGTCCGTCAGGATCACGCCACGCGCGCGGGCGATGCGCCGTACCACCTGCGCCAGCCCATCGCCGATCAGCTTATCCTTATCGCGCACCACGCGCGCAATCTGCGGATCACGGGTGCACTCGGCGGTGAGATCCAGGAACAGCCCGGCGTTCATCTTCGGATCATCGCCGCGCTGCCAGCACTCGAACAGGTCGAGCATCGCAGCACAGACATCTTCCGATGAATTGAGCCGGTCGATGGCGCAGGCGCCGTCGGTCTCCAGGTGCCGCTCAATGATGGCCTTGACGATCATCGCCTTGCTGTCGAAGTAACGGTAGATGAGCCCGGCGCTGATGCCGGCCGTCTGCGCGATGTGCGCCATGCTTGCGGCCTGGAAACCGCTCTCGATGAAGCATTTCTCGGCCGCATCAAGGATGCGCTCGCGCTGGCGCGCGGCATGGGTAGCTGCCGCCGGCCGTGCTTGCGCGGCCGCCGGGGTCCTGAGATTAGTTATTGGCCGTGGATTATTCATTGCCCGTGGCCCCGCGGCTGTGCTCCTGCCAGCCGCCGCCGAGTGCCTTGTACAAGGTCACGCGATTGTTCTGCTGCGCGAGCCGCGTCGCAATCAGACCCTGCTGCGCGCTGTAGTAGCTGCGCTGCGCATCGAGCACGACCAGGTAGCTGTCGCTACCGGCTTTATAGCGCTGCTGCGACAGGTCATAGGCACGCTGCGTCGCTGCCACCAGCGCTTCCTGCGCCTGGCGCTGGCGCTCGAGGGTCAGTGTCAGCGCCAGGGCGTCCGCCGCTTCGCGAAATGCAGATTGAATCGCCTTCTCGTATTGCGCCACTGCGATGTCGCGATCGGTGCGGGCGATGGCAAGATTGCCGACCAGCTCACCGCCGTGAAACAGCGGCAGCGTCGCCTGCGGGCTGAAGTTCCAGGCGCTGTTGCCGGACTTGAACAATCCTGACAGCGCCGGGCTCGCATAGCCATAGGCGGCGGTAAGACTGATGGTCGGAAAAAACGCCGCCCGCGCTGCTCCGATATCTGCGTTGGCGGAACGTAGCATGAATTCCGACTGCAACACGTCCGGGCGCCGCAGCAGCACCGTGGACGGTAGCCCCGCCGGCAGCGCCTCGAGTCCGATGGTGCCACCCTCGAAGTCCTGCGGCAGCAGCGTCGCATCGACCGGCGCGCCGACCAGCAGCGCCAGCGCGTCCATATCCTGCGCGATGTTGCCGTCGTAGCGGGCCGCGTCGGCACGCGCCGTCTCCACCGTGGTCTGGGCCTGGGCCAGATCCAGCGCCGAGACCGCCCCGATCGCATGGCGCCGCTCGGTCAGCCCGAACGAATCCTCCTGACTCTTCAGGGTCTGCTGCGCCAGCCGCTGCAGTTCGCGATCCGAGGCCAGGGTCAGGTAGGCGTTGGCGATCTGCGCGATCAGACTCAGCTGTGCGCTGCGCCGCGCCTGCTCCTGCGCCAGATATTGCGCCAGCGCCGCATGCGTGAGACTGCGCACGCGCCCGAACAGGTCGAGCTCGAACGAGGACACACCCACGCCCGCCTGATAAAAGGACTCGGTGACCGAGTAGGGCAGCCCGGTCTCGACCGCTGGCAGCTTTTCCTTGGTGTAGCTGCCGGTGGCATTGATCGCAGGCAGCAGTTCGGAGCGCTGTACCCGATATTGCGCGCGCGCCAGCTGGATATTCAGCACCGCCACGCGCAGATCGCGATTGTTGACCAGCGCCTGCGCGATCAACTGCTGCAGCCGCGGATCGGCAAAGAAGTCGCGCCAGCCGATATCCCGGGCCGCAAGGCTGGCAGCAGTGGCGGCTTCAGCGGCGCCCGGGGCCGGCTCGTTGGGCGCCGCGGTTGTATCGCCCGCGGCGGCGCTCGTGGGCGGGATTGGCCATTGCTCCGGCACCGGCAACGCCGGGGCGCGATAACGCGGTTCCATGGTGCAGCCATGCAACAGCCACAGCGCCGAGGCCGCGAGCACCGTCCAGCGCACCGACGAGACATGTGCGGCCATGGCGTTACTCCCGCTCATCCGCTGGTCGCGCGGCGTTGCCGCCCGCGTTCGGGGCCACTTCCGGCACGCTGTGGAATACCCGCTGCACTACCACGAAAAACAGCGGAATAAAGAATATTCCCAGGAACGTGCCGGCCAGCATGCCGCCGAAAACGCCGGTGCCAATAGCACGCTGGGCGCCGGCGCCGGCGCCGGTGGCAACCGCCAAGGGCAACACACCCAGTCCAAAAGCAAGCGACGTCATCAGGATCGGCCGCAACCGGTCATGCACCGCATGCAGCGTCGCATCGACGACGTCTCTGCCGGCCTCGACGTACTCCTTGGCGAACTCGACGATCAGGATCGCGTTCTTGCTGGCCAGGCCGATGGTAGTCAGCATGGCAACCTGGAAATAGATGTCGCGTTCCAGACCGCGGAACGACGTCGCCAGCACCGCGCCGATCACGCCGAGCGGCACCGCGAGCAGGATTGCCGTGGGTATCGACCAGCTCTCATATAGCGCCGCCAGACACAGGAAGACGACGATCAGCGACAGCGTGTATAGCATCGGCGTCTGCGAGCCGGCCGCGCGCTCCTGGTAGGACTCACCGGTCCAATCGACCGAGTAGCCGGGCGGCAGCTGCGCGACCAGCTTCTCCATCTCTTTCATGGCCTCGCCCGAGCTCACGCCCGGCGCCGCCTCACCGTTGATGTCCACCGCCGCCACGCCGTTGTAGCGCTCGAGTCGCGGCGAACCGTAAGTCCAGTGCGAGTTCGAAAAAGAGGCGGCCGAGACCATATTGCCGGCGCTGTTGCGCACATACCAGCGATTGAAGTCGTCAGGCACCATGCGATACGGCGCATCGGCCTGCACGATCACGTGCTTGACGCGGCCGCGATCGATGAAATCGTCGATGTAGCGACCGCCCCAGGCCACCGACAGCGTCTCATTGACGTCGGTCATGGAAAGGCCGAGCGAGGCAGCCTTCTGCGCATCGAGATCGACACGGAACTGCGGCGCGTCCTCCTGGCCATTGGGCCGCACGTTCGCCAGCAGCTTGTCCTTCGAGGCCATGCCCAGCAGCTGGTTGCGTGCCGCAATCAGCGCGGCGTGCCCCTGACCCTTGTCGTCCTTCAGGTAGACATCGAATCCCGCCGAGTTGCCCAGCTCGGTGATCGGAGGCGGCGCAAATGCAAAGGCCTGCGCGTCACTGATCTGCGACAGCGCGCCGTAGGCACGACCCTGGATGGCCCGGATGCTCAGCTGCGGCGAGGTGCGCTCGCTCCAGTCCTTGAGCAGTATGAATCCCAGGCCGTTGTTCTGACCCGAGCCGTTGAAACTGAAGCCAGCAATCGTGAAGATCGAATCGACCGCGTCCTTCTCATGGTTGAGAACGTAATCCCTGATCTGATCCAGGGCCTTGACCGTGCGCGGCAAGGTCGCGCCGACCGGGGTCTGGACCAGTGTGAACAGATATCCCTGATCTTCATCCGGCAGGTAGGCGGTCGGCAGGCGGATGAACAGCAGGCCCATGATCGAGGCCAGCGCCAGATAGACCAGCATGAAGCGGGCCGGACGCCCGATGATGTTGGCGACGATGCCCTGATAGCGCCGATTGCCGCTGTCGAACACGCGATTGAACCAGCGAAAGAAACCGCGGTCGGAGTGGTGTTCGCCCTTTTTCACCGGCTTGAGCAGCGTTGCGCATAGTGCCGGAGTCACCACGATCGCCACCGTCACCGACAGCACCATCGCCGATACGATCGTGATCGAGAATTGACGGTAGATCACCCCGCTGGAACCGTTCAGGAACGCCATCGGGATGAACACCGCCGACAACACGGTCGCGATACCGATCAGCGCCCCGGTGATCTGGTCCATCGAGCGGCGCGTGGCCTCCACCGGCGACAACCCTTCGTCGGTCATCAGCCGCTCGACGTTCTCCACCACTACGATGGCATCATCCACCAGCAGCCCGATCGCCAGCACCACTGCGAACATGGTGAGCATGTTGATCGAATAGCCGGCCAGCCGGAGTATGGCGAACGTGCCGAGCAGCACCACCGGCACGGCGATGGTCGGAATCAGCGTCGCACGCAGGTTCTGCAGAAACAGGAACATCACCAGGAACACCAGCAGAATCGCTTCCGCCAGGGTCTTGACCACCTCTTCGATCGACTTGCGCACGAACGGCGTGGTGTCGTAGGGAATGCTGGCGTTCAGGCCTTTGGGAAACGTGGGCTCGAGCCGATGCAGCAGTGCCTGGATATTGCTGACCGTGCGCAGCGCGTTGGCATTGGTGGCGAGCGTGATGCCCATGCCCGAAGCCACCTTGCCGTTGTAGCGCGCGGCGAATCCATAGGTCGCCTGTCCGAGTTCGACCCGGGCGACGTCGCTCAAGTGCAGTGTCGAGCCGTCGGTGTTGCTGCGCAGGACAATGTTGGCGAACTCGTCCGCGCTATGCATTCGGCCCAGCGCGGTGACGGTGGCGTTGAGCTGTTGGCCGGGAACCGCAGGCAAATCGCCGAGCTGGCCGACCGAGACCTGCGCATTCTGGCCCTGGATCGCCGTGATGACGTCCCCGGCGGTGACGTGATAGGTATCAAGTCTGCCCGGATCGAGCCAGATGCGCATGGCGTACTTGGCGCCGAACAGCTGCACGCTGCCGACGCCTTCCACGCGGCTCATCGGCTCGACGATATTCGTGGCCAGATAGTCGCCGATGTCACCCTCGCTCATCTTGCCGTCTTCGGAGGTGAACCCGACCGCCAGCAGGAAGGCATTGTTGGCCTTGCTGACGGAGATACCCTGCAGCTGCACGATCTGCGGCAACAGCGGCACCGCCTGCTGCAGCTTGTTCTGTGCCTGCACCTGTGCGATGTCGGGATTGGTGCCGCTGGCAAAGGTGAGCTGGATCGAGACATTGCCGTTGTTATCGCTGGTCGAGACCATGTAGATCAGGCCGTCGAGCCCGGTCATGTTCTGCTCGATGATCTGCGTCACCGAATCCTCGACCGTCTGCGCGGACGCGCCGGGATACGAGGCATTGATCGCCACCGAAGGCGGCGCGATATTCGGATAGCGCGCGATTGGCAGCCGCGTGATCGCGACCAGGCCGAACAGCATGATGATGATCGCGACTACCCAGGCGAAGATCGGGCGGTCGATGAAGAAGCGTGACATGCGCGGCGCTCGCCTATTTACCGGCGTCGCTGGCGCCGACTGCAGGCCCGGCAGTCGCGGCTTTGCCGGCTTCCCCCGCCGCGACCGGTGGCGCGGCCTCGACCGCCTTCACCGCCATGCCGGGTTGGACTTTCTGCAGTCCCTCCACCACCACGCGATCGCCTGCGGCCAGTCCGTCCTCGACCAGCCATTGATCGCCAATGGTGCGCGACACCTTAACCTCGCGTACCTCGATCTTGCCGTCATGATCGACCACCAGCGCGGTGGCGGCGCCTTTGGCGTTGCGTGTGATGCCGCGCTGCGGTGCCAGCAGGCCCTGTGGCATCACGCCTTCGCCGACGATGGCGCGCACAAACATGCCGGGCATCAGCACGTGGTTCGGATTGGCGACGATGGCGCGTAATAAAAAATTGCCGGTGGTGGGATCCACGGTGACGTCGGTAAACTGCAGCTTCGCCTCCGAACCGTAAGTCGCCCCGTTTTCAAGCACGATCTTGGTGGGTGCGTCCGCGACCCCGGCCTGCACGCGTCCGGCCTCGATCTCCTGCTTCAGCTGCAGCCACTCGCCGCTCGACTGGTTGACGTCTACGTACACCGGATCGAGCTGCTGCACGGTTGCCAGCGCCGCGACCTGATCGCCGGTCACCAGTGCACCCTGTGTGACGCTGGACTTGCCGATACGGCCGCTGATGGGCGAGACGATGTGGGCGTAGGCGAGGTTGACCGCGCTGCTGTCGACAGCCGCCTGCGCCGCGGCCACATCGGCTTCCGCCTGGCCCAGAGCGGCGATCGCATTGTCGTTATCCTGAGCGCTGATGGCATCGATCTTGACCATCTCGGCAGCGCGGCGCGCCGTCGGTCGTGCCGCCTCCAGCGTCGCCTGCGCTTTCTGCAGCGTCGCGCGCGCGTTGTTGTACTGGGCGCGATAGATAGCGTCGTCTATTTCGTACAGCGGTTCACCAGCCTTGACCGTACCGCCTTCGGTGAACAGGCGCCGCTTCACGATGCCGCTGACCTGGGGCCGCACTTCCGCCACCAGAAAAGCGCTGATTCGTCCCGGCAGCTCGCGCGTGAGTGTGACCGGTTGCGGTTTCAGCGTGACGACCGCGACCTGCGGCGTCATGCCGCCGGGCGGACGGCCGCCCTGACCGCCGCACCCGGCCACGAGGATCCCCGCGGCCGCGCCAACCACAATGCAGAAGCCGCGAACAGTCTGATGGACAGGCATGTGACACCTTGAAGGTACGGCGGGAATGACAGGCGCTGGCTTCATCGCGGCGCCCGACCCCAGCCGGCGAAGTAAATGAACGTTCATTCTAGCTATGGCCGCGGGGCAGCACAATGCCGCGGGTCGCGCGGCGGGCATCGAACAGCAGATCGGGCAGCGCTTGGATGCGCCGGCAGCGACAGCGGCGCCAGGGACGCTCGGCTGCGCCTATGTGGACGCGGGCATGTGGACCGCTATCGCGGGCAGGAAACCGGCGCGGCTACGCCGGCAGAATTGATCGGCCAGCGCCAACCAGATCCTAAGGGCACGCGGCGGGTCGGCCGCGTGCCCTTAGGATGGTCGTGGTCGATACCTTAAGTCGATGCGCAGTGTTACAGCGGATCCACGGTTCGCACCGGCTCGCGGTGCAGTTCGATGACCTCGCCTGCGCTGTTTACCCTGCACTGGGCGCGCGCAATCGTGTGATTGTCCTGCGCGTCGCGGGCCAGCATCGTCAGCGCCGTGGCGGCGTCGTCAGCCTGGTCGTCGATGTAATGCGATGCCAGCAGCTTGGGGGGCCTGGCCATCGTGGTGGACAGGCTAGCCATGAAGGCCTTGACGCAGTTGTCCATTGCTACCGGGCTATTCGCCGCGACGCTCAGTATCGGCGCCGTCGCGAAGCCCGCCGTGATGACGGCGATCTTGATCAAACGATTCTTCATGGTGTCAGCTCCATATCGAGAGGGGGGATCTCGATACACCGACACTAGTCACACACCATCACCTGCTCAAACGATGAAAATTCACGCCAGCTTCAAATCCGTTCACGTCAGGCA
The DNA here is from genome assembly GCA_036262215.1 of Steroidobacteraceae bacterium. Classification (GTDB taxonomy): domain Bacteria; phylum Pseudomonadota; class Gammaproteobacteria; order Steroidobacterales; family Steroidobacteraceae; genus FEN-1191. The sequence goes on along the minus strand of DATAJH010000180.1, from coordinate 46,990 downwards.
GCGGCGCCGAATTGCTGCAGCATCCAGCCGATCAACAGACGCACCGCCGGACGATCGGCATCGTCGGCTCTTGTCACAAGATAGTAACATTCGCCGGTTGCCAGCTCGGAATCGAACAGCCTGGTGAGCGAGCCGGATATGAACCGTGACGCCGACAGCGGCGCGGAAACCAGTGCAATGCCGACGCCTCTCTCGGCCGCATGCACCACCGCAGACATGGTGTCGAAGCGGATGAGCTGTTTCGGACGCAATGCGTCAATACCCAGCATCGCCGCCCAGCGGTCCCACAGGTCCGGACGATGGTTATGGGTGATCAGCGGTTCCTGCTCCAGATCGGACACACTGCGGATGCTCGAATGACGCAGCAGTTCCGGCGAACACGCGGGCACGTAAGTCTGGGGAAACAGCCGCGTCGCCTGTACATCGGTCCAGTCGCCGGTGCCGACCACGATCGACACGTCCGAATCACTGGCATGCTCCTCATTGGGCGTGATGTCGGTGGCGATCTGGATATCGATATCGCCGTGCACGGCACTGAAGCTTGCCAGTCGCGGCAGCAACAACTCGCTGGCAAAAAATGGCGGCACCTGCAGGCGCACCACCGCGCGGCTGAAGCGCACGCGCAGCTGTTCGGTGACGGACTCGAGGCGCGAGAATACCGAGTCGATGTGTTCCAGATAGTGTGCGCCGGCTTCGGTCAGGGCGAGCGATCGTGGGCCGCGCTCGAACAGCGCCAGGCCGAGTTCATCTTCCAGCACCTTGATCTGGTGACTGATCGCCGAAGCGGTCACACACAGCTCGTCGGCGGCAGCCTTGAAGCTACCGCGCTTGGCGGCGATTTGAAAAGTCTTCAAAAACCGTAATGATGGCGTGCGCATATCCTTTATAAAGACCAATCAGCTCCCCTGGACGAGCAAGTGACGTGCCAATCGATAACATCCGATTCTAAGCACCAATTGTGACGTGCCTCATAAGTTAAGCCTCGAAATGCGGGAAATTACCGGCCGGTGCGGCGCACATTGCACCGTGACTGGGCGCTGTTGGCTCGGAACCGAGCACACTCGGAGCCACCGTACCACAGGATGGCCGCCGGGGAGGGATTTGCGTCCCACTGCTGCCGCGGCGAGCATGCATTCGCCCTGCTGCACTGCAAGCGGGAACTCGGATTGACCTGACGGGTCAGTAGTTTCTAATGTGCTAAGGATGGCGGCGCTTTGTTACCCGTCATATCGCAACATAGCGCCGGCGAGTGCGTCGCGTCGCGAGGCTCTACACTGACGTGATGATCTCGAAAGCTGCTCCTCTGTTGTTCACCGCCGTTGCTGCGCTCGCCGCTGCGGCTGCGGCGCATGCCGCCGATCCGGCGCCGTTCGATCTCACCGGCCCGGTCATCGAGGTGACGGTCACGCATGATGGCAGGACGTTGCCGATTTCACAGGTTCCAAACCTCACGGTCGGCGACCGCCTTTGGATCAAGGCGGACATGCCACCCTCGCAATCGGCGCACTACGTCATGGTGGCGGCATTTCTGCGCGGCGCCACCAATCCGCCGCCGCCCAACTGGTTTTTTCTGTGCGAAACATGGAGCCGCCAATGCGCACAGGAGGGTCTGGAGGTCACGGTACCGCAGGCTGCACAGCAACTGCTGCTGTTCCTGGCGCCGGAAACCGGCGGCGACTTCAAGACATTGATCGGTGCGGTTCGCGGCCGTCCCGGCGCCTTCGTGCGCGCTTCGCAGGACCTGAACCAGGCCACACTGGACCGCTCGCGACTGGAAGCCTATCTGTCGGCGATTCGCAGTCTCGATGAGAGTGATCAGGCGATGCTGAAGGACACCGTGCCGCTGCTGGCACGCAGCCTGGCGATCAAGGTGGACGACAAGTGTCTCGACCGCATGGCGCAGTTCCAGGCGGCGTGCCTGATGCAGGGACAGAACTCGCTGATACTGAACGACGGCCATAGCACCTCGATCGTCGAGGCGCTCACATCCGGACCCGCCAGCGACCTGGCGATGGAGGCCAGTTTCACCCCGCAGCTCAGCTATGGCTTTTACAGTCCCTACATTGCATCGGTGCTCGACATCGCGCGCATCCTGGACTCGTTCCGTACCGCGCAGTATCAGTACATACCGGCGCTGGCGAAGCAAGAGGACAATCGCCTGTCACTGACGCTTAACGCGCCGCCCTCCTTCAACAATCCGAAGTCGGTGCTGGTCATAGCGCTGCCGGCCATCGAGCCGTCGCAGATGCCGCCGCTGCACGCGGTCGATGCAGCGGACATCTACTGCGCCAGAAGGACTCCCCTCGTTGTCGCTGTGGATGGCGCGCCGCTGGCATTCTCCACCCACTACGCGCACGACATGACGCTGAGTCTGACCGGCAAGGACGGCAAGCTCATCGAGCTGGCGGCGCGGGCCGATGCGCAGCGCGGCGGCTTTGTCGTCGACTCGTCGGCTGTTGCGACGGTTGCGCTGGGCGACGCCACTCGCGGCCAGCTGCACGGTTATTGGGGTTTCGACCGGTACGACGGCCCCAGCTTCCAGCTTGCCGGTGCCTCGACGCAGAAATGGGAACTCGATGCCAACGACCAGGGCGCGGTGATCGTCGGTCGCGAGGACACGGTGCACCTTCGGGCCGCCAGCAACAGCTGCGTCGCCGGGGTGACGCTGCAGCAGGCGGTTGATGGCGAACTGAAGGCCGAATGGAAGCCGCTGGGCACCGATACGTTAGCGGTCAAACTGCCGCTGCAGCAGGCGAAGGCCGGCACGCTCACGTTGTTGGTGACGCCGTATGGCGCTGCCCATCCGCAGGCGGTGCAGCTGCACGCGTTCTCCGAGGCCGGGCATCTCACCAGTTTCACGCTGCGTGCCGGGGATGCCCAGGGCATCCTGCGGGGCACGCGCCTGGACGAGGTCGCGGGCCTTACGGTGAAGGGCATCGAGCTCGTACCCGGCAAGCTGTCGTCCAGCCAGGGAATCGACGAACTGCCGATGATGGCCGCAGATCCGACCACCGCCATCGGGCTGAAGCAGGGAGATACTGCCAGCGCCAAAGTCACCCTCAAGGATGGGCGTGTGCTCGATCTCAATGTCGTCGTCGACGCACCTCGCCCGCGCGTGACGCTGATCGGCAAGAGCGTGCAGATGTCGCCCTCCGGCACCGGCAGCAACATCCAGCTTGCGGGCCAGGAGGAACTGCCGCATGACGCCAGGCTGATCTTCTCGCTGCGCACGCAGTCGCCGGCAGCGTTTGCCTATGACGAGAAAATCGAAGTCGCGACGCTCAACAACCCGTCCTCTGCCATCCTGAGCTTCGACAACGGCGGCATCACGCTGGAAGACGCGCAGGTTGCGGTGGCCGTGCTCGATCCGGCCAGGACTTTCGGACCGTCTGCCTTCGGCCCGCTGCAATTTCGGGTAACCGCTCACGATGCGAGCGGCGACTGGCAGCCGCTCGCGACGCTGGTACGCCTGCCGGTGCTGAACGACCTTAAGTGTCCAGCGACCCGCGAACTGGCCTGCAAGCTTTCCGGCTCCAGCCTGTTCCTGGTCGACTCGGTGTCGGGTAACCCACAGTTCGACCACGCAGTGCAGGTACCGGACGGTTTCCCCGGATACGCGCTACCGGTGCCGCGGCCGACGGATGGCACGCTGTACGTCAAACTGCGTGACGATCCATCGGTGGTCAACGCGACGACGCTGCTCGCGCAACAGCTGCCGCCGTCGGCCGACGAACTCGCACTGGCCGCGGCCCGGCACGCCGCCGCGAGCAGCGGTCACGACCCGGAAGCCAATTCCGGCGCGGACGCAGCGGCCGGCAATGCGGCGGCCCCGCCCGCCGCCCCGGCACATTAGGCGGCTTGAACCAACTGCGCCAGCTCCCAGCTGTTGGCGCCCTCGAAGAAACCATCCAGGGTGATCAGGTTCCACATGATCAGTCGGCTCATGGCGGATCCGCCGCCCGTGCCAGGCCGGTCACAGAGCGCGCTTCACGTGACCAGGTGCTGGGGCTTTCCCGCGACAAACGCTTCGATATTGTCGATCAACTGATCGGCCAGGAATTGCATCGCCCCTTCGCTGGCCCACGCTACGTGCGGCGTAAGGATAAAATTGGGCATACGCAGGTCGAGCAGCGGATTGCCGTCCTTGGGAGGTTCCTTGGTCAGCACGTCGAAGCCCGCACCGGCAATCAGCCCCTGCGTGAGCGCCTCGACCAGCGCCTGTTCATCCACCAGACCTCCCCGCGAAGTGTTGATGAGAATGGCGGTGCGCTTCATTTTGCGCAGTTCCTTGATTCCGATGATGTTGCGCGTCTCGGGTGTCAATGGCGCGTGCAGCGAGATCACGTCGCTGGTCGACAGCACCTGGTCGAACGGCGTGAAATCCACTCCCGGCATCTTGGGCGGTGCGTGATCGGCGAACAGCACCTTCATGCCGAAGCCGCGGGCAATCTTCGCCGTCGCCTGGCCGAGCGCTCCCTCGCCAATGATGCCGAGCGTGGCGCCGTACATGTCGCGGATCGGGTGGTCGAAAAAGCAGAACTGATCCACCTGCCCCCAACGGCCGTTGGCGACGTCGTCCCGGTAGGCGATGAGATTGCGCCGCAGCGCCAATATCAGGGCGAATGCGTGTTCCGGCACGGTGTGCACGGCGTAACTGCGGATGTTGGAGACCGCGATGCCATGCGCCTTGCAATGCTCGATGTCGATGATGTCATAGCCGGTGGCGGCAACGGCGATCATCTTCAGTTTCGGCAGCTGCCGCAGCGTCTCCGCCCTCAGCGGCACCTTGTTGGTGATTGCGACCGTGGCATCGCGCAGCTTTTCAGGCAACTCGCCGACGTCGCTGGCGGCATACTCCTGCCACGCATGCTCGAACGCCGGGCGCCGAACTTCAGCCTGCAGGCTGGCGCGATCGAGAAACACGACGCGATGCTGCATGCTTAGTCTATCCGGCCGAGCGCGCCTGGTGGAATTGTTCCTGCTTGCTCGGCTTCTGATTCGGAATCGGATCGTGCGAACGCCAGTAGCTGGACGCCGCGCCCACGCCACTACCCGGAGCGACTTTGATGCCTACGTCCAGCATCGCCATCTCCGCGCCGGCGATCGCCCCCATCAGCATGAGTTCATTGAGATCGCCCAGGTGTCCGATGCGAAATACCTTGCCGGCAACCTTCGACAGCCCGGCGCCCAGCGCCAGGTTATAGCGGCGGTAGGCAATGTCGATCACTCGAGCGGCGTCGATGCCCTCGGGCACGACGACCGCGCTCACGGTGTCCGAATACCATTTCGGGGCTTTTGCGCACAGCTTCAGTTTCCATCCGTCGACGATGGCGGACCGCACGCCTTCGGCCAGGTAGGTATGGCGGTGGAATATGTTGTCCAGGCCCTCTTCTTCGATGATGTTCAGGGCTTCGCGCAGGCCGTAGAGCATCGGCAGCGCCGGCGTATAGGGGAAGAAGCCGCTGGCGTTAGCCTTGATCATGTCGGCAAGGTCGAAGTAGCAACGCCTGGACTTGGCGCCCGGCATCGCCGCCAGTGCCTTCTGGCTTACCCCCAGGAACGCCAGGCCGGCCGGCAGCATGAATCCTTTCTGCGATCCGCTTACCGCCAGGTCCACGCCCCATTCATCCATGCGAAAATCGATGCTTCCGAGCGAGCTCACCGTGTCGACGTACAGCAGCGCGGGATGTTTGGCCGCGTCCAGTGCCTTGCGCACTCCGGCGATATCGCTGGTGACTCCGGTGGCAGTCTCGTTGTGGCAGGCGAGCACGGCCTTGATCTTGTGCTCCTTGTCTGCCTTCAGGGCCTGTTCGGTACGCTCGAGCGGAACTCCTTCGCCCCACTCGACATCCTGTACTTCCACGTCGTATCCCAGCCGCTGCGCCATGTCGATCCACAGATGGCTGAACTGTCCGAAGCGCGAGGCGAGCACCTTGTCGCCGGGAGAAAGCGTGTTGGTCAGCGCTGCTTCCCAGGCACCGGTGCCGGAGGACGGGAAGATGAATATCTGGCCGCTGGTGGTCTTGAAGACCTTCTTCAGATCTTTAAGCAGACCCGTCGAAAGCTGCGGAAAGCTGGAAGAGCGGTGGTCTTCCATCGCGATCACCATCGCCCGCAGTACACGATCGGGAACGTTCGTAGGCCCCGGAACGAAAAGGAAATTGCGGCCTGCTATACGGGTTCCCATCACAGCTCTCCTCTGGATCGGTTAGTAAAGGAAATTGGCTTAACTTAACGATAGCGGTCATCGAAGGCACCGACCATCCTATCCGAACCCCCGAGTGTTGGCAGCCTTGTAGAATGCCGCGGCGCCGTACGCTCCCGCCAGCCATGGTGGCGTGTTTTTACAGCGGCGACGCCGGGTGAATACCCAAATGATCCCGGTACCACGGCTGAACAGGAGTCCGGCATGGGCGCTCGTGCACAGGCTGTTGCAACCATCAAGATCGACGAACCGCACGTTCGGGTGACCGAATACCGTTTTGCACCCGGCGCCGAGACCGGCTGGCATCGGCACCACCACGACTACGTCGTCGTGCCGTTGCTCGACGGGCAGCTGATGCTCGAGCAGCCCGATGGCAGCTCCCGGACCGCCGCGCTGCTGATCCACCAGCCGTACGCGCGCGGCGCGGGCGTCGAGCACAACGTCATCAACGCCAACAGTTATGAATTTGCATTTCTGGAGATCGAGCTGCTGCGCTAACCACTAGGGTTTGTGGTCGCTGTGCTCGGACTCGTGCAGCAGCTGCTGCAGGTCATCCTTCCACAGCGCCGCCGCGGTGTGCGTGCCGTGTCCGCGAGTGGCATCGCTGATGGGGATGAGGACGAATCGGCATCGGGGCATCCTCTTGGCCAGCACTTCGGCGATGCCCAGCTCAGGCGGGTTGATGAAGTCGTCGGCGGAGTTGATGTAGAGCACCGGCACGGTAATGCGCTCGAGATTGGGACTCGGGTCGTAATTGCGGCTGGCGTTGAGATAGAAAATCATGTCGTTGGCGTCGGTCCCCGCCGTGGCACGCTTCAGGTATTCGTCGACGTAGGCTTCGGCGGCGACGCGGGTAGGACCTCGCTTCTGCAATTGCAGCGGGCTCGAGCCCATGATGAACACTATCTCATTGGCGGTGCGTAATCCCTGCTCGGGTTGTGAGTGGTACTCGCCATCGAGCCATTGCGGATCCTGCTTGAGTGCCTGGATGGCCATGTAGCGCATCATGCGGTTGCGGCCCGCGATGGCCGTGGGCAGGCAGGCGAATGGCGCCAGTGCGTCCGCGAATCCCGGGTAGGTCTCGCCCCAGACGAAAGTCTCCATGCACCCCATCGAGGTGCCAAGGATCAGGCGCAGATGATCGATCTTCAGGCCCTCGAGCAGCATGGTGTGCTGGCTGCGCACCATGTCGTCGTAATCGTATTGCGGGAAGTGGGCATGCAGACCGTCGGACGGCTTGGACGAACTGCCGTGACCGATGTCGTCAGGCAGGATGAGAAAGTATTTGGTGATGTCCAGAGGCTGGCCCGGTCCGAACAGCTCGTCGGAGAAGATCGGATTGAGCAGCGTGTGCGAGTTGCCACCGGTGCCGTGCAGCAGCAGCACTGCGTTGTCGGTATGCCCGCTCTTGTCGGTGTGCGGCTTGCCGAGAGTGAGGTAGTGCAGGTGTAACTGCGGCAGTGTTTCACCGCTGCCGAAGTGGAAGTCGGCAATGGTGAAGCTGCCCTCCTGCACCGGCCAAAGTGATGTCGTCTGGGCACCCGCCAGGGATGCAAGCAACAGGCTGAGCGCAGCGGCGGTCGGGAGACGATAGCGCATGACAGGGCCTCGGGGGTTATCAGCGCAATATCATAAATGCTCGGTGAATCCCCCGGTGGCATGATGACGAGCGCGCCGGGCGGCCACCGTCGGGGCGATGCAGCGCACAATCGTCAAGTAAATCAATCACTTACGAAAGTGCCGGCCACGCGCTGCGCCAGGCTTTTCGGTGCCAGGCTCACACCCGGGAAGTCCGGGTGTGAGCCACCTTGGGGTTACGCGGATCGATCAATGGCCATGTTCGACGTCGAAAATCGTCTTCTCGGTCTGGTGCGTGGCGGCATCGATATGCCCTATCGCACGATCGCGCAGACCGCGGGTCATCGGATCGTCCTCCTCGCGCGCGACATCCGAGTGCACTTTGCGCAGCAGTTCAAGCGCCTTGTGCAATCGCCCCGGACGATCGGGTGCAACGTCAAGAGCCGGATGATCGTGAACATCCTTGCCGTCATCGATCGCGGCATGCTTGATCTCACCGATCGCCTTGTCGATCTCCATGATCGCCATATCTTCGTGTTCGCTGACCGCGGCATCGCCGGGGCGATGCTCCAGCATCCATCGCGCCGTGCGCAGATCGGCCAGCGCATGCAGGTATGCCGGATGCTTTCCGGGCAGGTCGGCGTTGGCCGCAAACGGCACCGCCAGGAACACCACTAAACCCGCGACCCCCAACCATTTCCTGTAATTTAAGTTCATCTGCCTCGCTCCTTGCATAAGAATAAAGTGCCACCCGCTACAGCGAGTATTGCGGTGCGAAGCTGACTAGAAACTGAATGGTCCCGTCGGTGCGCTGGGTCACATTCCATGATCCAATGCGCCGATTTTTCGAGGTTGCCCCCGGCCCCGACCCCGCATTCTGTCGCCAGAAGCTGAAGCTCGCGGCCGACGAATGCGGACCGGGCTGCGTCAGCGCTTTTTGGCGCCGCGCCGCTTCACCTTGGTTGCCGCACGCTTTTTCTTCTTGTGCGCAACCGGAGGCTTGACCACTTTGTGTATCTCCGCGACGCTCGGCTGGCCGGGGTCGACCCCAAGTTGCTGGAGAATCGGCAGCAGCGTCTTGCCGAATTTGTCGAACGCCGCCTGCGACGACCAGACGTCGAACACCATGAGCTTGTCAGGCGGGCCGAAGGCCGCGTGATAGGAGCGTCCGGGTGGATGCGCCGCCCCGGCCTGCTTCAACCGTTTGCTGCATTCGCTGTATTTTTCAGAAGTCATCCCGGTAGCGGCGACGTAGATTCCGACTGCCATTATCCGATCTCCTCGTTATTCGACGTTGTTCGATCAGGCACCCCGGACACTAGCCCCACACGGGTCCTGCCGCAAGGCCAACGCCAACAACGTCAATAGATTTCGAGGGCGAGGCCGGCGGCGATGGTGGCTCCAAGTTCCTGACAGCGCGCCAGGTCGATTGGACTGATTTGCTTTGGGCTCAGGATTTCCTCAGGGGTCTGTGCGTGCGTGCAGACGATCAGCGGCGCCGCCATCGCCTTCAGCCGCCAACCGGTTGCGATGCGCTCGATCTGTCTGGCCGCATTGCTGCCGTCACTGCCCGCGCAAATGAGAGCTGCATAGGGGCGTCCCTGGAGCCGCTCCAGCACCGGGTAATAGCTGCGGTCGAAGAAATCCTTCATCAGCCCCGACATCGCCGCGAGATTCTCCGGGCAGGCGAACAGGTAACCATCCGCCTGCAGCAACTCATCCGGTCCGGCCGCAGTAGCTGTTTCCAGCCGCACCGCAACTCCCGGCTGACTGGCGCTGCCAGCCGCAGCGGCCTGTGCCAACTGCAGCGTGCCTCCGGTCAGCGTGTGGTAGACGATCAGCAGCCTCTTCATCCGGGCTGTCTACAGTCGCTCGCTCGCGCCAGGTTCGAGCCGATTGGCGCGGGCCGCGTCCTGCGCCGCAGGCACGGCCGCGCTCAGATGCCTGCGTACCACGACCACCCATTCTGCAGATTGCCGAGTTTGCCCAGATCGTCGAATTCGTCGGCAACGACGATACGCTGCAGATACTTCAAGCTCTTGTATCCCAACTGCGTTTCCACTCTCACGCGCACCGGTGCTCCGTGAGCAACGGGCAATTCGTGGCCGTTCATGCCGTAGGCCAGGATTGTCTGCGGGTGCAGGGCGTCCAGCATGTCGATACCGTCGGGGGCATCATCGAAGGGGTAGAAGTTCACGAAGCGAGCGCTCGGCAGCATTCCCGCCGCTTCGAGCACCGTGCGCAGCGGCACCCCCGTCCACTCGGCGATCGCGGACCAGCCTTCCTCGCAGGTGTGTTTTGTGATCTGGGTGCGGGCAGGAAAGCGCTTCAGATCCGCCAGCGAATAGCTGCCCGGCCGCGCCACTCGCCCCTCGATCGACAATCGCCAGTCCGAAAAGCCACCGCTGCGCAGGCGGTCGTAGGTCGCGCCGTTGGTGGCGTTGAAGGCGGGTTGGTGCGGATCAGCCGGGTCGGTGGTACCGATGGCGAGAATCGATGAGATTTCGCTGTGCGTGTATTCCTTCGCCAGCGACCGCGCCGGGAGCAGTAAGCGATGTGCCTGGTAGGTGAGCACATCGCCCATCCGCAAGACATTGCCATAGGTTGGAGGCAGTGTCCTGGAGCATCCAGCCAACAGCAGGCCACCTGCCGACGCAAGTCCGGTGATGAATGTGCGACGGCTCTTGATCAATGGCTTTTCATTCATATCGGTTCCCGAAGGTCATGGCACGAAACTGGCGCCTGAAGCCGGTCATGAACACCATGAGTACATGCACGACGATAAACACGACCAGTACCGCGAATGCGAAGAAGTGGATCGTGCGGGCCGATTGCGTCTCGCCGAACACAGTCCGCAGGACCGGATAGGCGGCGGCAATAGCAGGCGACATCGTCAGCCCGGTGAAGATCGCCAGCGGCAGCGCGACGAAGACGACGCCGAAATAGGCGCACTTCTGCAGCAGGCCGTATGGCGGGCCACCGGTGGTCGGCTGCATTGGCAACCGCAGGTGACCGACCAGGTCGCGCCAGAACAGCCGGGGCCTCAATTCACGGGCGCGGGGCACCAGTTCCCGGCGCGCATGCCCGGTGAGGATCCCGGAGATGATATAGACGATCGCGGTCACGACCAGGAACCACGCCGCCAGAAAGTGCAGGCTGCGAGCCCAGCTGTTCTGGTTCAGAATATCGTAGGTGCGAACGGCGCTGACCGCAGAGTGGGCATCCGCGAAGAACGGCATGCTCGGGTCCCATCCGCCGTGGCGGTAGTTCCGGCCGATGGGCAGCTCGAACAGGGCCGGTGTCAGGTCATTGCCCACGGCGCCCCAGTAGAGTCTGGGGTGAGCCATGAGGATGACGAAGCCGCTGACCGCCAGCGTCAGCGTGCTCACCGCCATGATCCAGTGGCAAATCCTGACCCAGCGCGTGTGCCCGGTGTGACGCAGATCGCGGCTCCCAAGTTTCGCCGAATCGTAGCCCATCACCGATTTCTCCGCCCGAATTTCCGCTAGTGTTGACCTGTTGACCCATACAGTAATAGCCGCGATGTCCAAGGAGAGTCGCTCGTGACACCCGCTGAAGCGCTCGCTTTCGTGCGCACGCACGGACTGGTGCTGGAGTCCGGCACCGGGCCTGTGCCGTCGCTGGTCGTGGCCATTGCCGGGGAACCGATCCGCGGAAGCTGGTGGGCGCACGCGCAAGCTCGCGAGATATTCGCGGTCACACGCGCGATTCGCGATAGCCCCGATGTGCTTGTGTGCCGGCTTATTGACGGAAAAATCACCTACGTGCACCGTCGCCTGTGGCCGGCGCTGGTGAGACTTTCGGAGCGATTTCCACACTCGCACCTCGCACAGATTCGAGAAGTGCACACCGCCTCTGGCAAACATGTGGTTGAAGAAAGCCAGTTTCCCGCCTGGGTTTCTCGTGAGGTTGCTGCGCAGGCATCCAAGCTTGATGAGAAGAGCGCCGTGCGGAAATTAGGGCCATGGTGCACGAAGGACGATCTAAGCCAGAAAGGCACTCGCCGCAATGGGCGCTCGCCGTGAGATCCGACGTTGACGCGACCCTGACGATTTGCTTTGATGTCTGCGTTCAGATTCCGTCAGACAGGAGGTTGCGCGTATGCGTTACTGGAGATGTGTCTGGCTACTCGCAATGGTTGTCCCGGCCTCGATCACGTTGGCAGCCGAACTAGCGGCGAGCGGTGATTCCACCGGAACGCTCATCGCGCTCGAAGGGAAGTGGGTGGCAGCTCTCCAGAGAGGCGATACCAAGACCCTGTCAGCTTTGTGGGCTCAGAGCTACGTTGACACAGACGAGACTGGGCATCGCAGCGACAAGGAGGAGGTCTTGGGCGTTCTAAAATCCGGCGCACTGAAGCTCCGCAAGCTCCAGCTCTCGGACATGAAAGCATACGTGTATGGTGACGCCGCGGTCGTCACAGGTACATCGGTGCAGGATGGAGAGTTCGAGGGGCAGCCGCTCGCCCGCAGAATTGTGTTTACGGATACGTTCGTTCGCCACGGAGATGACTGGAAAGCCGTGGCGTCGCACCGCACTGCGTCTCAGTAATCCCCCGCGGTGGAATAAGCGTCTACTATAGTCCGCAAGTCAGTCGCGGCATCACAGTGCATATACCAAGACATGCTGATCGACCGTAGAACCGTGATAATCGGCGCGGCCACGTTGGCCGCCGTCAGAACTGCTGAGAGTGCCACGCCTGATACAGCGGAGATGCAGATGAATACGCCAACTGAACGCGTACTGGGCATCGGCGGGCTATTCTTCCGGAGCCGCGACCCGAAAAAATTGGCGCAGTGGTATCAACTCAATCTCGGGATTGACCATCAAGTGTGGCAACAAGCCGCCGGCCCGACCGCATTCACTCCGTTTGCGATGGATACGGACTATTTCGGATCGAAGCAGCAAGCGTGGATGGTGAACTTTCGAGTTCGAAGTCTAGACGCCATGGTCGCGCAGCTGCAGAAGTCCAACATTGAGGTGAAGGTAGATCCTGAAAAATATCCCTACGGTCGATTCGCCAGACTTCACGATCCGGAAGGCAATCCGATCGAACTATGGGAACCGGCAAGCCCGGCATAACCAATGGAGCGGGTGATGGGAATCGAACCCACGTTAGCAGCTTGGGAAGCTGCAGTTCTACCATTGAACTACACCCGCTTGCCGGCGCCCGATTTTATTTGTGTTTACGATAGATCAGCAAGTGCCAATCCCGGGCTAATGACTGGTGGCACCACTGTCATTACTGACCACGAGGCTCGAGACGTTCACGGGCTCGAAATCCGATAAAGTGAGACTGGTCAGGCATGAAAGATCGTCGTCGTTCCAGCGCGCGTCCGGCGTGCCGATCAGGCCTCCGCTCTGCCCGTTGTCGGCCAGGATGATGCCGTAGTCTCGAAATGCGGTGATGATAATCGCTGCCTGTGGGCTGGTTGACGCACAAGCGGGAGTTGCGACCGACGCCTTGAGTCGATAGATCTCACCGGCGGGTCCGGTCATGGTGCAGCTGGCCGGCGCAGAGGACTGCGAGATCTCGCTCTCGGCCGAAATTGAACCACCCGCTGCAGCGGTGCAGCTCCCCACGCCAGCAGTCTGCGTAGCAGGCCAGACCCAATAATTGAGCATGTGGTTGAGTGTGAATCTTGTGGGATGCAGGACCGTGCCACTCGGTGCACTGGGTGTGCCGGTGCCGATTACTTCGTCGGCATTGAGCAGCAGGGGCGCGACCGGAAGTCCTGCGGCATCGGACGTACCGTCTCCCTGCGCCGTCAAGGCATTCGACGACACGTTGGGCCAAAGCGCGTTTGACGAATCTGTCCAGGAGCCGCCCTGGTAGATCCCCTGCCACATCTCGTAGAGCGCGGGGTTGTTGCCACCACCGGGCTCGAGATAAACCAGGACGTGCCGATCTCCGGTCGAGGTGCTGGTACCTTCCACAGGAGCGTTCGCCGGGATCGGAGCGGTGGTGAAGTAGGATTGATACAGCGTGGTCGCAACCGAGACATCTGCCTGGTTGTACGGAACCTCTATCGCCGGGATTCCGTTCGGAAAGGGAGCATTCGACGCATTGCCGAAAAACGGCTTGATCGTCTGTGACTGATAGCCACTGTAGATAGCCGCTGCGGGGGAAGTGTCCACGGGCAGGCTGGTCGAAGCCGCATCCACCCGGTGATGAAAGATTGAGGTTGACGGAAATATGCTGGCGAGGAACGCGTTGTTGCCGTTTATTCCAATGCTGATCTGCTGATGAGCCTGGGCATTGGTGCTATCGGTGACGACGAACAGCGGGCTGTAGCTACCCTGACCACCAATCTGCGTACTGCCAAGCGCCCCGGTAGCTGCGACCAGCAGCATCCCTTCGGGTAATGGGGGATAGTTGAGATCGGTGCTTACTGTAAAGGTGTAAGGGGGAGAGCCACCGCTGGCGGATATGGTACAGCCGGCGTAAGGCGCGCCCTGCGTTCCGCCAGGACACGATGTCGTGGTTATCCTCAATGAGCCGGTACCGGAGCCGCTGCTGGAACCCGATGAGGACGAGCTGCTGCTGCTTGCGCCACCGGATGACGACGAACTGCTGCTGCTCGAGGATGAGCTGCCGCCGCTGGAACTTGAGCTGGAACTTGAGCTTGAGCTTGAGCTGGAGCTGGAACTGGTCACGACTTCGCTGTTGTTGCTAGTGCCCGAGTTGCACGCGGCCACAGTCAGGCACGCGATCGCGGCCAGCAGGTTGAGCGGTAGCATCGGGTGGCGCATGGGATCCGTCCTGATCCAAAGAGCGAGGTGCAGGACGGAGTGTTATAGCCTCAATGCGTTGTGCGGACAGATGTCGCGTTCGCGCGACCGGGATTTCGGGACCCCGGTCACACTTTCACTCGTTGGCCACGGTCTCGACGCCGGGATCGCTCAGATAGCAGGACTCGGGGAAGGTGTGGATGCCTGGTACCTCCCCGGCACGCAATTCCTGCTGCAGTCGCTCCCAATACTCAACCGTCATCAACTCCCCATGCGCGGCCCGGAACGCGCGGCGCAACTCCCGGTTGCCGACGCGCAGGCCGACCTCGATTTCTTCCGGCAGGAACACTACGCCGTCCTCGAAGAACCAGCCGGGAACGTCCTCCTCGCCCTCGAGCCGGTCGCGATTGGTGCGCACCTTCACGTCGGTCAGTGTCTCCACGGCATCATAGTCGTACAGAAACACTTTCAGATAGCGGCTGACGCCGTAGTTGCGGGCGTCGAAATCCTTGTTGAACACGTTTGCCGCGGCGTTGTTCCTGATGCAGTAGCCGAGATTCACGATCGCGCGCCTGGCCCGGTCTTCGGGCGCGGTCGCCAGGAATACGTTCAGCGGTGTGAGCTTTCGCTGCACCACCAGGTACTTGAAAACCAGCGCGTCGTCCTGCAACTGCACGGCGTTGGCGGCGGCGCTCAACAGTTCCTGCATCAGCGCAGGCTTGAACCAGGAACAGTCCAGCTTCAGATTGTAGTAGAGGATGTTGTCGAGCATGCTGCCGGTGCGATTGATCTCGTGAACGCGCTTGTATTTCTCCAGCACCACGTCGACGCCTTCGAAGCTGTCCCATTTGTAGCCCACGGTAGGACGGTCGCGAATGACCTTGAGGACGTAATCCGAGCGTGGTGAGGTAAATGCGATGGCCACGGTTCCGGGAAACCCCGGCGCAGTGTCGAGCAGCTCGCCATCGATGCCCAGCGGCCGCCGCACCTCGTTCATCACCGCGACCTTGCTGACGTGATGAAACCCGATGGTGGAGTAATGCAGCCCGAGCGGACGCCGCGGCATGATGCTGTGCAGGAACGCGCTGAGCTCGTGATAGTGCAGGTTGGTCACCTGGCACGGCGCCTCGGTGGTGTTGAACAGGTTGTGCACGTGCGACACCACGTGCAGTACCGCCGCGGCAACGATTCCATCCGGCTCGTTCAGCAGCGCGATCACGAACGGCTTGTATTCCTCTCCAGTCAGGACCAGCCGGCCGACCAGGTACGCTCCGCGATTGCGGAAAAAGCCGCCGCGGATCATCTCGATCGCGATCAGTTTCGCGCCGGCTGCCGTACCAGCCAGCACATCGTTGAGCCTTCTGGCGATGCGCATCGCATCCGACGCCGGGGCGCGGAACGGCACCGACAGCTCGGCCACTTCCAGGATTTTCTGTATTACCCGGTGGTCTACCGGCCACGAACAGGCAAACCTTTCGAACACCGCGTTGCCGGTGCTTGGCGGCGGGCGCTGCTCGCCGAACCCGTACTCGACCGGCTTCCACTCACCGTGGTACACCCGGCGTCGCGCCGAATGGATATAGGCCAGAGCCAGATCCGCCTCGTATCGCCCGGCGATCGCCGACAGATAGGCAGCCTCCACCTGCGGCCACAATGACTCGCGCTGTGCCAGTGCCGAGAACGCCGCGCGCAGGTCCCAGGCCAGCGCATACACCGTCGCGTTGTACAGTCCCAGGCGTTTTTTTGCGCAGGCAACCGACGCCGGGTAATCACGGTTTTCGAAGGCTGTCTTGGCGCTCCAGGTGAGCTTCAGGAACTCTTCATAGAACTGATCGAACACCCGACGGATCCACGCGGCGGCGAGTTCGACCCGCGCGCGCTCGGATTTGGTCGCGGCGATCAGCTGCGGGTAGTCGGAAGCCTGGACGACGCTGTTCATGGCCCTGCAGTCACCGTCGGTGCCGGTGGCGTGCGCGGTTACGGCGACTTCGGCCCCTGGGTGCGCCGGATGAAATCAGCCACCTTGGCGTGCAACTCCTTGAGCGAGTCATTATGGGCGTACACCATGTGCCCCGAGCGGTATTGCGCATACTCGATATTCTTCTGCAGCGTCGCCGGGATCATCAGATGCTGCATCTCGTAGATGCCCTCGTAGTACGGCGTTGCCAGGTCGAAATAGCCGCCGTTGAGCATCACGTGCAGACTGGGGTTGTACTTCATCGCCGCCGCCAGATCGGGCATGACATTGGTGGGCGGCGACAGCGTCTGGGTTCCATCGGGCGGCCGATGCGAGAAATTCCAGATCTTTTCGACTTCGATGATCGGTTTGAATTCCTTGTCCTGGCCGTACTTGAGCTCCTTGCGTACGTAGTCGTTGTACACCGAGACGTAGGCTGAGCTTATCGCTGCCGATTGCGGGTCATAATCAGCCTCCTTGCTTAGGGGGTCCATGGTCGGACCGGCGAAGCGGGTATCGAGGCGCCCGGTGGTCAGGCCGGCATCGTCCAGCAGCGTTTTCTCGAATTCCCCGCCGTTGATGCGCAGATCCGCCTTGAGAATATAGGCCACCGGCAGCCCGGTGTATTCGTGCAGCTTCGCGGCAATCGCGTCGCGTTGCGCCGCGGGCAGCGTCGAGCCGGCCGCGAGTGCCAGCGCGTAGTCGTTCATCGCAAAATGCTCCACCTCGGTCAGGAACGCCCCGAGATCCGGCGGCGACGCCGGCACCTTATGGTGATACCAGGCCGTGGCCGCATAGGTTGGCAACGCCAGCTGATACGGCAGCTCGATGCCGGGATTGGCCTGCGGGCCGTCCGGACTGGCATCGAAATTAAGTATCTGCGAGAGCATGATGACGCCGTTGAAGTCGATGAAGCGATCGGTCTCGAGCACGCCGATCAGCACCGCGGAGCGCGTGGTGCCGTAGCTCTCGCCGAACAGGTATTTGGCCGAATTCCAGCGGCCGTATTTCGACAGAAACTGCACGATGAAATCGGCAAACGCCTGCGCATCCTGATCCACGCCGTAGAAGGCCTTCTCGCGGTCGGTGCCCGCGACGCGTGAGAAACCGGCACCGGGTGCGTCGATGAACACCAGATCGGTGGCATCGAGCAGGCTGTAATCGTTGTTGACCAGCGGATACGGTGCCGCAGGCGTATGCGAATCATCCGCGGTGACCACCCGACGTGGTCCAAACGCGCCCATGTGCAGCCACACGCTCGATGAACCGGGACCGCCGTTGAACACAAAAGTCACCGGCCGCGTCGCCGCGCCCTTGTCGCTGCCACCCTTGTCGCTGCCACCCTTGTCGGCAGTCTTGAAGTAGGCGGCGTAGAACATGCTCGATTCCGGCCGGGGATTCTTGTCCTCATCCTTGGGCGCATTCTGCGGCACGTCGTCCCAATCCTTCGGGTGCACGACGATGGTGCCGGCGTAGGCGTCGTAGTCGATGTGGCGGCCGTCGATCGTCACCGAACCCTTGCTGCTTTGCTGCTCCGGTACGAAATGCACCGGGCTGGCGGCCTTGGCATCGGCAGCCTTGGAATCCGCGGATTTGGCGGCGTCCCCGGTATCGGCTGCGTCGAGCGCAGCCGACGCCAGCAGCAATGGCAATGTCCACCACAGGGCATTGCGGGAAACGCGAGGTTGATACAAGACGTGCTCCTTATCCGGTGGCGCCGCGGGTAGCATTTTAACGGGCGGCTATTTTAGTCTATTCCCGGCCGCGGTCACTCTGCCAGATCGGCGGCGGCTAGGTGGTCAACGGTTCGTCCTGTCCGATCGACAGCGCCTGTCGCTGGCGGATGCGCGCCGCATCCGTGAGCATGCGCCCGGCCCAGCGGTAGACGTTATTCTCCTTAATTGTTCGTCGCATCAACTGCATGCGCAGCCGCCGCTGCTCGCGCGGCATCTCCAGGGCGCGCCGGATTGCCGCCGCGGTCTCGGCCACGTCGAATGGATTGACCAGGATAGCTTCCACCAGTTCGCGCGCCGCACCGGCGAAGGTGCTGAGGATGAGTACCCCGTCTTCGTCATCGCGCGCGGCGACGAACTCCTTGGCCACCAGATTCATGCCATCGTGCAGGCTGTTGACGATGCAGAAATCGGCGGCGCGGTACAGTTCGAATACCTGCTCCGGTGGCTGGTGCTTGCCGATCAGCACGATCGGTTTCCATTCGGCGCTCGCAAAGCGTGCGTTGATGCGTTCCACCTCCGCAATCGTCGCGCGCTGCAGCGCCTGGTAGGCGGCCAGCTTGCTGCGTGAAGGCGCAGCGATCTGCAGCAATGTGACCTGGCCGCGCAGGCGCGGGTTGTTCTCCAGCAGCAGCTCGAGCGCCAGGCAGCGCTCGATCACGCCTTTGGTGAAGTCCCAGCGCTCCACGCCCAGGCCGAGTGTGACATGCTCGGCGATACCAAATCGCTCGCGTACCGCGCGCCGCGACAGCTGGATGTCGGGCAGCGTAGCCAGCCAGCGCGGCGGCCATTCGATCGAGATCGGATACGCCGCCACGCGGCAGATGTGGCCCTGCAGCGCGACCGTCATGCGCTCGTGGTCTACCTGGCACTCGATGAAGCGGTCGAGCGCCGCCAGGAAATTCTGGCAGTGATACAGCGTGTGAAAGCCGAGGATATCGGCCATCAGCAGGTGCGACAGCATCTCGCGCTTCCATGGGCAGACGCCGAAGGTCTCGGCGTTGGGCCAGGGGATGTGCCAGAACAGCATGATGGTCGCCTTCGGGCGCCGCGAGCGCAGGTATCCGGGCAGCATCGCGAAGTGAAAATCCTGGATCAGGATCACCGGGTCATCGGACTGCGCCTCCTGCGCGACGATGTCGGCGAACTTGCGGTTCACGGCCTGGTAGACCACCCAGTCCTCGCCGCGAAAGGCCGGCCGCACATACGCCAGATGACACAGCGGCCACAGGCCCTCGTTCGACAGGCCGTAATAGAACCCCTGTTCCTCGGCTTCGTTCAGCCATACACGGCGCAGCGTGTAGGTGGGATCATCGGGCGGTACCCGCACCCGGTCCGAGCGGTCCACCGTCTCGCGGTCCGCGGTACCGCTGCCGTGCGCCACCCAGGTGCCCGAGCAGGCGCGCATCACCGGTTCCAGCGCGGTCACCATGCCGCTGGCCGGCACCCGTACTTCGATGGCGCCGTTCTCGTCGAAGTCGTGGGAATACGGCTCGCGGTTCGATACCACGATGATTTGCGGCGAGTGCAGCTGATCACGCACCACCAGCTGCAGCGCCTGCGGCGTCCAGTTCTCGCGGTAGTCGATCTCCTGCCGCTGGGTCTCCTCCATCTCGCTCAATGCCTTGCGTACCTGGCGCAGGATCGGCAGCGATAGCGGACCGGATTTGGCATTGTCGAAAAACCGGCGGCCCCGGATGTCGCCGATCAGGATCTTGGCCCAGCGCCGCACCACCAGCCACGCCGCCAGCACCAGGAACAGCGCCAGGATGACCAGCGATATGCCGCCGAACGCGAGCATGTAGCCGCGCGCGGTAGTCTGCCGGCTGTCGACGAAGCTCAGGTCATACAGGATCGCCACGCGATACGGCGGCTGGTCGGAGGGTTTCTGATCGAATACCGACACCAGCACCGAACCCATGGGCGCGCGCCGCACGACGCTCTGCCCGTCCCTGAGGTCCGCGGTGCTCTCGCAGTTCACCGCCGTGGGCACCAGTTCGGTCTTGAACACCGTGCCGCCACGCGGCAGGCACACCAGGATACCCAGCACGCGCTGATCGGCAATGATCTTGCCGGTGTACTTGCGCAGCCCCTGCTGATCGCTTCTGGCGACCAGCGTGGGCAGCGACTCCTCCATCGAACTCATCAGCAGCCGCGCGCGCAGCTCGACATCGGAACGAAACCACTCGGTCAGCGCCCGGTCGATGTACGGCAGCCCGAAGTACGCGACCACGCCCGCCGCCAGCAGCAGCGGCAACACGGTGCGTGTGACCAGGGAACGGAACATGCTTTGACGCTAGCCGTGCCGATGCGCGGCCGTCAATACGCCAAACTCGTAATCAATTATGAACATTTTTCAATGTTAAACCCGCTACGCCCCGCTGACCGCGCCCGCTGTCGCCGCCAGCCGGTCGCGAACCGCGGCCGTCAGCGTCAGCGAGTGGCGCCGCGCCACCTGGTCATAGACGTGTACGTTGACCATCAGCTCCTCGACCCGCACCTGATTCAGGAACGCACGCAGATCGTGCTCGACCGTGGTGCCGGAGCCCACGAAGGAACAACGCATCGCCTGCTCGAGCATGGCCTTCTCGCCGCTGGTCCAGAAACTCTCGATATCGTCGATCGGCGCCGGCAGCTGCCCGGGCCGGCCGCGGCGTAGCTGGGTGAACGCCTGTTGGTGCGAGGTGAACAGCCGGCGTGCCTCGGCATCGGTATCGGCAGCGATCACATTGACGCATACCATCGCGTACGGGCGCTCGAGCGCGCGCGAGGCCTGGAATCGCTGGCGATAGGCCGTGAGCGCCGGCAGCAGCAGTTCGGGTGCGAAATGCGCGGCGAAAGCGAACGGCAGGCCCAGTGCCGCGGCCAGCTGCGCACTGAACAGACTCGAGCCCAGCAGCCAGATCGGCACCTTAAGGCCGGCGCCGGGGATCGCACGCGTCGCCTGGCCGGCCGGCGCCTCGAAATAGCTCTGCAGTTCCTGCACGTCCTGCGGAAACTGATCGGCGCCGCCGGCCAGGTCGCGCCGCAGCGCGTGTGCCGTGACCGGATCGGTGCCCGGCGCCCTGCCCAGGCCGAGGTCGATGCGGCCGGGAAACAGCGAGGCCAGCGTGCCGAACTGTTCCGCAATCACCAGCGGTGCGTGATTGGGCAGCATCACGCCGCCCGAGCCGACGCGGATGCTGCGCGTACCCGCCGCGACATGGCCAATCACCACCGCGGTCGCGGCAGAGGCGATGCCGGGCATGTTGTGATGCTCCGCGAGCCAGAACCGCCGATAGTCCAGCGTTTCGGCGCAGCGCGCCAGCTCCAGCGAGTTGCGCAGTGCGTCGGCCGCGCTCGCGCCCTCGACGATCGGTGACAGGTCCAGGACGGAAAACGGCATCATGCCGCGGATGATGGTCGCTCACGCCGGCGGTTGCCAGCGATAATGCCTGATGCACCGAGCCATCCGCTCCTACGTGATTCGAACCGGCCGTATCACCCCGGCGCAACAGCGCGCGTTGGGCGAGCATTGGCCGCGTTTCGGAGTCGAATTCGAGCCGCGCTTACTGGATCTGGCGCAGCTGTTCGGCCGCGTGGCCGCTCGCACGCTGGAGATCGGTTTTGGTAATGGCGAGCATCTGCTGCAGCGCGCGCTGGCGCAGCCGGAGCGGGATTTCATCGGTGTCGAGGTGCACCGACCCGGCATCGGGCACCTGCTGCTGGCGGCGGCGAAGGCCGATGTCGGCAATCTGCGCGTCATCGCCCACGACGCGCTCGAGGTGCTGGAGCAGCAGATCGCGCCGGGAACTCTGGATGAGGTGCAGCTGCTGTTTCCCGATCCGTGGCCGAAAAAGCGCCATCACAAGCGCCGCATCGTGCAGCACGAATTCGCCGCGTTGGTCGCCTCCCGGCTCGCCGCCGGCGGGCGCCTGCATCTGGCCACCGACTGGGAGCCGTATGCCGACGAGATGCTGCTGGTGCTCGACGGCTGCAGTGTGCTGGCCAATTGCGCCGCCGCCGGCGGCTTCATCGATGTCGGTGCCATCCTGGCCCGCAGCGCCACGCGCTTTGAGCGCCGCGGCGAGCGCCTCGGGCATCCCATACGCGAGCTGCTGTTCCGGCGCCACTGATGGATTAGCCGCCGAAACTGCCGCGCAGGCCGTCGACCATGAACTGCACCGCGAGCGCACCCAGCAGCACGCCGGACATGCGATTGATGACATGGGTACCGGTCACTCCCAGCACCCGCATTGCCGGGGCCGCCAGGTACAGCGCCCCCAGCGTGATCAGCAGCACGCCGTACACGCAAAGCAGCAAACCTAAAAACAACAGCGGCTTACCGGCGGTTGGACTGAACGCCAGAAGGATGGTCGCCATCGCCCCGGGGCCGGCGATGAAGGGGAACGCCAGCGGAAACACCGAGATGTCCTCGCGCTGGCGACTCTCGAGTTCCTCCTGGGACGAGGTGCGGGTGCCCGATGTGCGCGCGAACACCATCTCGAGCGAGATCAGGAACAGCAGCAGCCCGCCGAAGATGCGAAACGAGTCGAGGCTGATGCTCATGAGCCGCAGGAACGGGCCGCCGCCGACCGCGAACATCGTCAGGATGATGGCTGAGATTGCCACCGCGCGCCGCGCCATGTGCCGCCCCTGCGCCGCGCTGCCGTCCTTCGTCAATGCCACGAATACCGGGATCAGCGAAATCGGCTCGACGACTACCAGAAAGACTACAAAGAACTTGAGCAATTGCTGACCCATTGATGCCCTGCAAAATAAAAAATCACCTTGATATGCTACCTAAGGCAGGAGCAACATAACTGCGGATCGCGAGTGTCTCCAGCGGCAGGAGCGGCAGGTTAGAGTATTGCGCCGCGGCTGAATACCGGAGCATTTCAATGAGCGCGCAACCCGACATCGGCGAGTGGTATCGAATACGCGGCGGCGAGCTGCTCGAAGTGGTGGCGATCGACGAAGACGACGGCACCATCGAGGTACAGTACTTCGACGGCACCGTGGAGGAACTCGATCTCGCGGACTGGCAGGCACAGCGCACCAAGGGCGAAATCGAAGACGCCGATGCTCCGGAGGATTGGAGCGGCTCGGTGGACGTCGAAGGCGATGAGGACACGCGCGCGTCCAACTCCCCTCTCAATGGCGATCCGCACATGGCGGGCGGCCTGGATGGCCTCGATCTGTTCGAATCGCTCGACTTCGAATCCGCCGATCCCCTGCTCTGAGGGCCGCCCGACCGATCACCTACGGCGGGAAATTCATCCGCGCCTCGATCGCCTTGAACTGCGGCTCGTTACGGATCGGGTCAAGGGTCCATGCCACCCTGAGCACCTGGAACGCCGGGTCGCGCTGCTGCTCGGCCCGCGTTAACTCCTGCAGCGCCGCCGAGGTATCACCCAGTTGCGCGTACACCCCGGCAAGTTCGAGCGACGCCGCATCCGAATGATGCGCCTTGAATTGCGCCACCTGGTCTTGTGCCTCCTGCTCTCGCTTAAGTCCGTGGTAGACGAGCGCCAGTAGCAGATGGCGGCCGGGGCTCTGTGCTGGCATCGCGCTCGATTCGCACAGCGCTCGCACCTGCTCCAACTGGCCAGTTGCGAGCAGGATATAAGCCATATTGCCAGTGATGAAACCCGAGTTCGGACGCAGCACGTTGGCCGCCTGCAAGGCGGCCAGCGCCTCGCTGTAGCGCCGGGCATAGCCTAGAACCTGTCCCAGCATGACCAATGCGTTGGCATTCTGCGGGTCAAGATCGACCGCGCGACGAGCGGCGTTGATGGCAGGCTCGAAGTGGCCCAAGTGACCGGCGAAAGCCGCGAACCCCATCTGTACGCGCGCACTGCCCGGCGACAGCGCCAGGGCGCGGTCGAACTCCGGCGCCGCGGCGGCGAAATCGAGCAGGCCGTTGGACAGTACGTCCGCAAGCGCAAGGTGCGCGGAGCCGAGTTCCGGCGCCAGCGCAACGGCGCGTTCCGCCGCCTGGCGTGCCTGCTCACGCACCCGCGCCATCTCCTCGGGTTTGAGGTCAACGAATATCGAGATGTCGGCCAGGGCGACGGCCCGCTTGGCATGCGCCTGGGCGTAATTCGGATCGAGCGCGATCGCCTGGTCGAACGCCGCCAGCGCGGCCCGCATATCCGCCTCGGCGGTATCCGGATTCGACAGCAGCTCGGATCCGCGCAAGTAGGCTTCGTACGCGCCCGGATTGCTCGTGCTTCCGAGTTCCAGCACCGCAGTTTCATTACCTGCGAGTCTGACTTCGAGCTGCTGCGCGACCGCGGTCGCCACCTCCGTCTGGACCTGCAGAATGTCGCTCAGCTGCCGGTCATAGGTCTGCGACCAGATATGAAAGCCGGTCACGCCGTTTATCAACTGCACGGTGATGCGCACCGTGTTGCCGGCTCGCCGTACGCTGCCTTCCAGGATCGCGCCGACATTCAGCTTGTGCGCAATGGTGGACACATCGACGTTCTGACCCTTGAACGAAAACGAGGAGGTACGCGCCACGACCTGCAGATCGTTCAGGCGCGACAATGAGTTGAGCAGCTCCTCGCTGATCCCATCGGAGAAATACTCTTGCGAGGCATCGCCGCTCATGTTCACGAACGGCAGCACCGCAATCGAATGCGGCGGTGGCGCGAACTCCGGGGCGGCGGGTCCCGACGCCCGGAACTGGTAGACCACGATGAAGGCCAGCGCGACCGCGACCGCCAGCGCAATCGTCCGACGGTTCTGCCTGCGTTTGGGCGCCGGAGCCGCGGCGGCGGTCGGATCGGGCTCGCCCGAGCCAGCGGCGCTCATCCGGCTGCGCACCGCTTGCACCAGCTTCGGGAACAGGCGATCGGGCTTGCCTGCCGCCGAGTCAATCCATTGCGATGTGCTCAGGAAGTATTCCAGTCCCGGGGGCAGGGCCGCGGCATCGATCCTGAAGGCAATCACCGGGCGTCGTTTGGCACTGGCGCGTTCCACCTCACGCAGCACATGCGGTGAATCGATCGCGCTCTGGGACAACACCAGCACCAGCACCGTGCAGCTGTTGATGGCCTGCACGATCGCGTCGGCATAAAAATCCCCAGGCCTGACGTTGCGCGGCGCCAGCCAGCAGGCCACGCCGTCGCGTTCCAGTGCTGAGCACAGCGCCTCGGCGATCGGTGCGTCCTGAGAGGCATAGCTGATGAAAACGGCAGCCACAGGCGAGGGGTGCTGCGCGCCATTGACCTGGTCCGATCCGCCGCCTTCACCCACTTCGCACTCTCCCTTCAGCGAGCGCCAGTCATATTAGGCGTAGCGCGCCGCCAGTTCCTCAGCATCAGCGTCATCGGCGAGCAGCACATAGCCTGATTCGACGCGCACCGGCAGACCGATCAGCGAGCGCCCGTAACACGGCCCGGCGACACAGTAGCCGGTCTGCTTTTCGAACAGCGCGCCGTGCACCCGGCACAGGATCATGCTGCCATCGGGGGTCAGGAACTCGTGCCGTGCGTAGTTGAGCTGAAACTGCTGGTGAGCGCAGCGGTTCACGTAGGCGCGCACCCCATCGGCCACCCGCACCACGAATCCGCGCAGCGGCCAGTCGCCGCGCCCCAGCCTGAATTCCCGGCAACCGTCCGCGGGCAGATCGGCCATGCTGCACAGCACCCGGGCCAGATCGATCTGCCGCTGTGACATCGCAGCGGCTCAGGTCGGCGCGGCGGCGCGCAGCGGCTGGAAATCGGCGCGCCGCGACAGCCAGTACAGCAGCACCAGCGCCGGAATGCTCAGCGCGGCGGTATATAAGAAGAACGGCGGATAGCCGATGTGGTCCACCACCATCCCCGAGGTTCCCATCAGCAGCTTGCCTGGCAGCGCATACAGCGACGACAGCACCGCATACTGGGTTGCGGTGTAGGACACACTGGTCAGTGAGGACATGAAGGCGATCAGGGCGGTCCCGTGCACGCCCTGCGCAAAGTTATCCAGGCTGATGACGGTGGCAAGGCCGGCCAGGCTCGGCTGGCCGCGCGCGGCCAGGATGCCAAACGACAGGTTGGAGATGATCACCAGCGCGCTGCCGAGCACCAGCGAGCGCGTGCGCCCCAGGCGCGCGACCGCCAGTCCCCCTACCAGGATGCCGACCACGCTGAGCAGCGTGCCGTAGAATTTGGCGACCACGGCGATCTGCTTGAGCGTGAAACCCAGATCGAGGTAGAACGGATTGGCCATCGCCCCCATGGTGTAGTCGGTCAGGCGATAGGTGCCGATGAAGGCGAAGATCAGCAGTCCCAGCGACGCACCGTAGCGCGCAAAGAAATCCAGCACCGGGCACAACACCGCGCCCAGAAACCAGGCACCGGCCTGACGCAGCGAGTCGGGCCAGTGTGCGCGCCGGGCCAGCCAGTCGACCACGCGCTGCTCGGTCAGCACCGATGTCAGCGGTGCGATGCGTTTGGGTTCGCGCACCAGCAGCGTCGTCACCACACCGACACCGACCAGCGCCGCCATGCTCGAGTAGCAGCTGGCCCAGCCCAGATCAGCGGCGATCCATAGCGCACCAAACGATCCGACCAGGATCGCGAGCCGATAGCCGAGTTGATAGGCCGCCGCCATCGCGCCCTGCTCGCGCACCGGGGCCGACTCGATACGCCAGGCATCGATCGCGACGTCCTGGGTGGCGGCCGCGAACGCCAGCAGCAGCGCCAGCCACGCCATGTGGCCGACCTGGGTCCTCGGATCGCTGGCCGACAGCGCGATCAGCGCGCCGGCGATGCCGGCCTGCGCCAGCAGCATCCAGCTGCGGCGCTGGCCGAGCCGGCCGATGCCCGGCAGGCGCAGCCGGTCGACCACCGGCGCCCACAGGAATTTCAGCGTATAGGCCAGGCTGACCCATGACAGCATGCCGATGGTCGCGCGTTCGATCCCGCTCTGGCGCAGCCAGGCCGACAGGGTGCTGTAGATCAGCATGAACGGCAGCCCGCTGGAAAATCCCAGCGCCAGCATCGACAGCATGCGCGGCTGGCCGTACACCTGTAGCGCGCCGAGCCAGCCGCCGGCGCGGCGCGGCGCGACCGGCGCCTCCGGCTCGCTGCTCAAAGCCGATAATCCATGATCAGCGGCGCATGATCGGAAAAGCGCGGCTCCTTGTGGATATGCGCGCGTTGCGGCGTGCCGGCAAGCCCGGGGCTCAATATCTGGTAATCAATCCGCCACCCGACATTCTTCGCCCACGCCTGCCCGCGGTTCGACCACCAGGTGTAGTGCTCGCCTTCCGGCACCAGCGAGCGAAAGGCGTCGATGTACTTTTCCGGCCCGAGCAGCTGATCCATCCAGGCGCGCTCCTCGGGCAGGAAGCCCGAGTTCTTCTGGTTGGATTTCCAGTTCTTCAGGTCGATCGGCTTGTGCGCGATGTTCCAGTCGCCGCAGATGATGTATTCGCGTCGCGAGCGCCGCAGGCGTCGCAGGTGCGGCATGAACGCCTCGAGAAAACGGAACTTCGAGGCCTGTCTTTCAGGTCCGGCCGAGCCGGAGGGCAGATACAGCGAGATGACAGACAGCTTATCAAACTGCAGCTCCAGATAGCGTCCCTCGCGATCGAACTCGTCGACCTTGAAACCGCGCAGCACCCGCGTCGGCTCGCGCCGCGAAAGCACGGCGACGCCGGCATAGCCTAAGCGTTCCGCCGCATAGAAGTGGTTCAGATAGCCTGGCAGGGTGCACTGGTGGCCCTCGAGCTGATGTTCGAGCGCGCGCGTCTCCTGCAGGCACACGACGTCGGCCTTCTGCCTGGCCAGGAATGGAAACAGGCCGCGCCGCGCGGCCGAACGTATGCCGTTGACGTTCAGAGTGATGATGCGCATGCGGCAATGATAACCTGCCGACATTATTCTGCAGGTTTGGTGCCGTGCGCGATTATCAACGTCAATTCCTCAACCTTGCGCTCGCGCGCCAGGCGCTGCGCTTCGGCGAATTCACGCTCAAGTCCGGCCGCGTCAGCCCCTACTTCTTCAATGCCGGCCTGTTCTGCGACGGCGTCTCGATGGCGAGCCTGGGATCCTGCTATGCCGCCGCGCTGGTGCACTCCGGACTGCAGTTCGACCTGTTGTTCGGCCCGGCCTACAAGGGCATTCCACTGGTCACGGCGACGGCGATCGCCTTCGCCCAGCACCACCAGCGCAATGTGCCCTGGGCATTCAACCGCAAGGAGGCCAAGGATCACGGCGAATCCGGCCAGGTGGTCGGCAGCCCGCTCGCCGGTCGCGTTGCCATCGTCGACGATGTGATCACCGCCGGCACCGCGATCCGCGAGTCTATCGAGCTGATTCTGCAGGCCGGAGCGCAACCGGTCGCGGTCGCGCTGGCGCTCGATCGTGAGGAGCGCGGCCAGGCCGAACAGTCGGCGGTCCAGGAGCTTACCGCCCTGTACGGGTTGCGCTGCATCACCATCCTGACGCTGAGCGAGCTGATTGCTGCGCTCGAGGCGGGCAGCGGTGGGCCGTCCGGCGCGCCGAGCGCCGACCAGCTGGCCGCGATGCGCAGCTACCGCCTCAAATACGGCGTCGTCACCACCTGAAGCGCGCCCGCTTGCACAGCGGCCGCCCTGCCATGGACAATGCCATTACTGATGCTTCGCGGGCGGGACATATTTCTGAACCTGATGGCACTGTGCGCCGTGACCGCGGCCACGGCGGCCAATGGCCCGTCCACCATCACGCCCGGCCAGACCTACCGCTGGACCGATGACAAGGGCGAGGTGCATTACGGCGACAGCGTGCCCTCGGAGTACTCGGGTAAAGAGCACTCGGTGCTCAATGGGCAGGGCGTAGAAGTCGGCCACGTTGATCGACGCAAGACGCCGGCGGAGCTGGCCCAGGAGGCAGAGGCTCAGGCGCTGGTCCGCCAGCGCGCCCAGCACGATCAGACGCTGCTGTCGACCTACGTCTCGGCCAAGGATATCGAGGCACTGCGCGATGAACGCATGGCGCAGATCGACGGCCAGCTCAGGGCCTCTTCCACCTATATCGATTCACTGTCCACCCGGCTCGGCGCTTTGCAGGAGCGCGCGCTGCAGTTCAAGCCCTACAGCGACGCGCCGAATGCGCGCCGCATGCCCGATGAGCTGGCCGAGGAACTGGTGCGCACCGCGAACGAGGCCAGGAGCCAGCGCAAAGCCCTCGATGCCAAGCGCAGCGAACAGGCCGACATGCGGGTGCAGTTCGAAGCCGACATTCAGCGCTTCCGCGAGCTGACTGCCAAAACGCGTTCCTGAGGCCAGTCAATGCTGGCCGGTGTGGCCCAGGCCGCCCTCGCCGCGCGAACTGGCGGTGAATTCGCTGACGATCTCCAGCGCCACCTGCACCACCGGCACCACCACCAGCTGCGCGATGCGCTCGCCGGGCTGGATCTCGTAGCGCGCTGCGCCGCGATTCCAGCACGACACCATCAGCGCTCCCTGGTAGTCCGAGTCGATCAACCCCACCAGATTGCCGAGCACCACGCCATGCTTATGTCCGAGGCCCGAGCGCGGCAGGATCACAGCCGCCAGGGCCGGATCGGCAATGTGGATCGCAAGACCGGTGGCAATCAGCTCCACCTGACCGGGCTCGAGCGGGAGCGGCGCATCGATACAGGCGCGCAGATCCAGGCCGGCGGAACCCGCGGTCGCATACTGCGGCAGCGGAAACTGCGCTCCCAGGCGCGCGTCAAGAATCCGGACCTGAAGCTGCACTAGGATGCCCGAGCGCCCTCGCGAGTCGCGAGCTCTTCGGCATCGCGTTCCCTGGCGTTGCCGCGTTCGCGTGCGGCGTTCTGCTCCAGGTAGTGCTCGACGATCAGAGCGGTCAGTGCGCGCGCCAGTTCGCGCTTGCTGGACACCGGCAGCTCGACTCGGCCACCGCGCCACAGCACCAGCAGCGAATTGTCGTCGCAGTCGAAGGCCTTGGTGTGGCCGACTTCGTTGGCCGCGATCAGATCCAGGTTCTTCGCCAGCAGCTTGGCGCGCGCGTAGTGTTCGACCGAGTTGGTCTCGGCCGCAAATCCCACCATGAACGGGCGCGGCGTACTGGCGCTGACCTGCGACAGGATATCCGTAGTGCGCGTGAGCTCGAGCGCCAGGGTCTCGCTGGTCTTCTTGATCTTCTGCTCGGCGCAGGCCAGCGGCCGATAGTCGGCTACGGCCGCGGTGCCGACGAAAATCGCGGTGCCGGGCAGCTCGCGCTGTACCGCGGCGTGCATCTGCTCGCAGCTCTCGACATCGATGCGGCGTACGCCGGGTGGGGTCGGCAGCGTCACCGGGCCGCTGATCAGCACCACCTCGGCACCGGCATCGCGCAGCGACTGCGCCAGTGCGAATCCCATCTTGCCGGAGCTGCGGTTGCTGACGAAACGCACCGGGTCGATACATTCGCGCGTCGGCCCCGCGGTCAGCAGGACGCGCCGGCCGGTGAGCGGCCCTGCAGGCGCGAGCAGCGGCGCAATCTGCGCCACGATGTCCACCGGCTCGAGCAGCCGGCCGGGTCCGTGCTCACCGCAGGCCTGATCGCCGACACCCGGGCCGATCATGCGAACGCCGCGAGCGCTGAGCAGTTCGACATTTGCGCGCGTGGCGGCATTGCGCCACATCTGTTGGTTCATCGCTGGCGCCACCGCGATCGGCGCCTCGGTGGCCAGGCACAGCGTGCTCAGCAGATCGTCGGCCAGCCCGTGCGCCAGCCGCGCGAGGAAATCAGCGCTGGCGGGTGCCACCAGCACCAGCTCGGCCCAGCGCGCCAGCTCGATGTGCCCCATGGCCGCTTCGGCGGCAGCATCCCACAGATCGGTGCGCACCGGCCGTCCCGACAGCGCCTGGAACGTGGTCGGCGTGACAAATTCCCGCGCGGCGCTGGTCATCACGACCTGCACCTGCGCGCCATGCTCGATCAGCCGGCGAACCAGGTCCGCGCTCTTGTAGGCTGCGATACCGCCGGTCACCCCGAGCAGAATGCGTTTGCCTTGCATGACCTGATTATCGGCCTTTTGGTTCATGCGCGCACGATATGACGATCGCACGTCGCCGCCATATCGCTGCACCATAAAGCATGAGCATCAGGGATTGGCCAGTCAACGAGCGCCCGCGCGAGAAGCTGCTCGCCAATGGCGCGCATTCGCTCTCGGACGCCGAGCTGCTGGCTGTGTTATTGGGGGGCTCGGGGCGCCGTGGCCTGGATGCGGTGGCCATGGCGCGCGAGCTGCTGAGCCGGCACCAGTCCCTGCGCGGCCTGTTGTCGGCACAGCGCAGCTCGGGCCCCGCCAACCCGGGCCCCGCTAGCCCCGGCCTTGGCGTCGCCGGCTACTGCCGGCTGCAGGCTGCCGTGGAACTGGCACGGCGGCACTACGCCGAGGCGATGCGCGCCGGACCGCCGCTCGACTCGCCGCAGGCGACGCGCGATTTCCTGATCAGGCGGCTGCGCGACACGCCGCACGAGTTGTTCTGCTGCCTGCATCTGGACAACCGGCATCGTCTGATCGCGTTCGATGAGTTGTTCCGCGGCACCATCGACGGCGCCAGCGTGCATCCGCGCGAGGTGGTGAAGCAGGCACTGGCCCGTAACGCCGCGGCTGTCATCCTGGCGCACAATCACCCGTCCGGCGTCGCCGAGCCGAGCCAGGCCGACGAACTGGTCACGCGCCGGCTGCGCGAAGCGCTGCAGTTGGTGGACATCCGCGTGCTCGATCACATGATCGTCGCCGACAATGGTTGCCTGTCGTTTGCCGAATGTGGACTTATCTAAAATGTGGAGCGCGGATGATGGCGCTGCAGCGCGGCGTCATTATCCGCCCTTTGTACTCCACATAGTTTTTCTTGTTCGGCGTAGCGTTCCACCTCCCAGCCACAGCTGCGGAGGGCTCCTTTATTCTCGCGGCGCAGTCGTCGGATCAAGCAGCCGGGGACCGGATCCTTGCTGAGACAGTTGATCCGCGGAGTTGCGCAGCCGGCAGATCTTCAGCGACAGGCAACCGCATCCGATACATCCGTCGAGTTCGCGGCTCAACTTCTGCAAGATCCGTATTCGACGCTGCAGATCGGCCCGCCACTGCGCCGATAGGCGCTTCCAGTCGGCCGCAGTCGGGGTCCGCCCTCCCGGTAGGGAGTCCATCGCTTCGCGGATGCCGGCCAAGGGCAAACCCAGGCGCTGGGCCACTTTAATAACGGCCACTCTTCGCAGAACATCGCGGCCATAACGGCGCTGGTTCCCTGAGCTGCGCCATCCGCGTATGAGGCCCTTTGTCTCGTAAAAATGGATCGTGGACACGGCCACTCCACTGCGAGCGGCCACTTGGCCCGCCGATAAAGGCCGTTTTTGCTGATCCGGAGTAAGGCGACCCATACGCTCTTGACCTCAAGTGTGGTTGAGGTTCTACCCTGTCATTGCCTGCGATTCAAGCGCCGGTTCACTGCTCGCCAACAGTTCGAGTCGCGCCGATTAGGGAGCCTTGTGAGCACTGCACGTAGCCGTCACTATCATCTTGCCCTGCTCCTGCTTAGCAACCTGTGCGCGAGTGCCTCCTGGGGTGTTGTCTCTCCAGCAATTGTCGCCAACTGCCTGCAGCGCGGCAGCAGCATGCTCACCATAGGTATCCTGACAAGCATCTGGGCGTTGCCCTTCCTTTTGGCCACTCCCGTTTACACCCGTATTGTCGGGCGCATCAGCGCCAAGCCGGCGTTGCTGGTCGGCATGCTTGCTGATGCGGGGACCGTCTGTCTATTCCCCCTGTTACCGTATGACTGGGCTTGGGTTCTTCTGCAGATCGTTACCGGCGCGATGCTCGGGCATTTCGCACTCATCACCGAGGCGTGGCTCAACCTCTTCGCGAGCGAGCGCACGCGCGCTCGGGTGACCGCCCTCTATGGGATCTTTCCAGCGATCGGCTACGCACTGGGCGCCGCCATCTACGCGCTCGTCGGGTATCGGGGTTACGCCCCCTATCTTGCTGGCTCCGCTGCGATGGCCCTCGGAGTGCTGCCGGTGCTCCTGATCCCGAGGCAAGCCGCCGACATCGTGCTCGGCGGTGAGGAGCGGCTGCGCCAGGCGTTCAGGCGGACCCCGCTCCTCCTGACCGTCGCGCTTCTTGCCGGGGTACTCGAGATGGTGCCGTGGAGCCTGATGCAGGTCTACGCCGTGGCCAACCAGTGGTCGATGCGCGCGGCCGGGTTCGCGCTACCTGTGTTCTATTGGGGCCAGGTATTACTGACCTATCCTCTCGGCTGGTTCGCCGATCGCGTGCCGAGACGAAGCGTCTTGCTGGCCACGAGCGCCGCCGCAGTGGTATGTATGGCCGCTCTGGCAATGCTCGCTCGCTCCCCGGGGATGTGGTTTGCAACCTTCCTGACCGGTGGTATCGCCACCGCGACTTATACGCTGGGATTGGCCATCTTGGGTCAGCGGTTCGATGCCACGTCGCTCGTTAGCGCCAACGCAGCCTTCATCGCCTGCTATGGGGTCGGGACGATTCTGGGACCGCCCCTCGTTGGCGCCTTGATGGATCGGTTCGGACCGGGCGCGCTGCCCATGGCTCTGGGATGCACGAGCGCCTGTATTTTCGCCTGTGCATCCGCTGCGCGCGTCGAGTGGCAACGGCCTGAGAATGCGCCGTCCATCGATCTCAGATGCGCCTGACCATGCCCAAAACGATAGCTCTGTTTTCCAGCTCCCGCCGCACCGGCAATACCGGTCGGCTGATGGATCGCATTGCGCTGGAGTTGGATATCGCGGTCGTCGACCTTTCGAGTCTGCGCATGGCGCCCTACGACTACGATCATTCCAACAGGGATGACGATTTTGAGCCCTTGATGGAACGTGTGTTGACGCACGATCAGGTCATCTTTGCATCGCCCATCTATTGGTACTCTGTAAGCCCGGCGATGAAAGTCTTTCTGGACAGGATCTCCGACTTTCTCGAGCTGCCGGACTTGCTGCCCAAGGGCCGCAGACTCCGCGGTAAGAACGCTTTCATCGTCTGCACGTCAATCTGCGAGGAGCCATCGTCCATCTTCATGGGCGCCCTTAGTGAGACCTTCGATTATCTGGGTATGCACTCTGCTGGAGCGCTGCACGTTAACTGCGTAGACGGGTATGTGCCTGCTTTGCATGATGTTGAGGCATTGGCATTTGCAACGCTCGTAAGGCGTGCCCTTCCTGCTTAGCCCGATCCTTGACACTGGACGGATCGAGACACTCTCGCGGTCGCACACAAATGTGGAGCTGAGACGAAGAAAACCTCGCTCCCACTGCGGTGAGAGCGAGGTTGCTCCACATATCAAATAAGTCCACGTTCCGCGAAAAATGGAGAGCTCACCATTTTTTGCCGAATCGGGACTGCTCTGAAATGTTGAGTCGGGTAGGAAGCACCAAGCCGTCCTGGCAATTGCCGGAGGAGGGCTTAACATTTCCAAGGCTTCACGCCGCGTACGTTACGGACGTCGCGATTCCATCTGCTCCCGCGCATAGCGCGTTGGCGGCAGTCCGACATAGCGGGTGAATGCGACGCTGAACGTGCTTGCGGAGCTGTAGCCGACGCGTTCCGCAACTTCAGCGATGCCACCTTCTTTCCGCCGCAGCAGGTTCTTTGCCAAAGCCATGCGCCAAGCGAGCAGGTACTCCATCGGGGCGACGCCCACGGCGCGGCTGAATCGCTCGAAGAACGCCGAGCGGGAGAGGGCTGCCTCTTTGGCCAGCTGCGCAACCGTCCAGGGCCGGGTCGGACTTTCGTGCATGCGTCGTATCGCGGCCGCGAGGCGTCCGTCGGCAAGCCCGCGCAAGAGTCCCGGCGACGCTGCAGTCCCCGCCGTGGATCGCAGCGCCTCGATAAGAAGAACCTCCAGGAGGCGTGCCAGGATGACATCACGCGCGGGTCGCAGCTCGCGAGATTCTTCTCCCACCAGTTGCACGATAGTGGCCAGCCTGCTCTCGCCGCGAACGTGCACGAGTTGCGGCAGGAGCGACACCAGCAAGGCCGCGTCCGGCGAACCAAAGAGGCAGTAGCCAACCAGCAATCGAACGTCAGGCGGGCCGCTTTGAATGCCGAGTCTGAATTCGCCATCGAGCAGCGCGACGGGCAAGGTATCGGTGTCCTCCGGTGTCATCGGCGCAAGGCTTGACATCGTGAAGTCGTACGCCGAGGGGATCAGGATGAAGTCGCCCGCTTGAAGGGTGATCGGCTCGTGTCCATCGACCGTAAGGTGGCACGACCCGTCGAGGATCACGCAGTAGAAGGGCCGCCCGGCCTCCGAGCGGCGAACACGCCAGGGGCCTGCGCCGCCGACGATCTTCGAGAACGAGGCGCCCGGTTGGAGCAGCGTGACAACTTCCGCGAGCGGGTCGACCAAAACCGGACTCCTGCGAATGAAACTTGGACTACCTATTGTAGCAAGTCCGGTCGCGGCGCTCTATCGTCTCGGTACTGCGAACCGCCTACTACCTGAAGGAATCCCTATGAAAACCGTTCTGATCACCGGATGCTCGTCCGGTTTCGGCCTCGAAACCGCCCAGTACTTCCTCAATCGCGATTGGAAGGTCATCGCCTCGATGCGCTCGCCGCGCGAGGACCTTCTGCCCCGTTCCGAGCATCTGCGCGTGCTCGCCCTCGATGTCACCGATCCTGAAAGCGTTCGTCGGGCAGTGGATGCCGCAGGGCCGATCGACGCCCTTGTCAACAACGCAGGGATTGGATTGCTGGGTGTCTTCGAAGGCACTTCGATGGAAACTGCCCACGAGGTCTTCGACACGAACACCTTCGGGACGATGGCGGTGACCCAGGCGGTGCTGCCTCAGTTCAGGCAACGGAGGGCGGGTGTCATCGTAAACGTCACGTCATCTGTCACATTGAAGCCGCTCCCTCTGCTGTCCGTGTACACCGCGAGCAAGGCGGCGGTCACGGCGTTCACTGAGTCTCTTGCGCTGGAACTCCAGCAATTCAATGTACGAATGAGATTGGTGATACCGGGTCGGGCTTCAGAGACCCGCTTCGCTGAAAACGCGCAGTCCCGGATGCAGGGTGGCATCCCCGAAGCGTATGCAGAATTCGCGCAGAGTGTCTTCGCACGAATGGGGAAGTCGTCTGCGGGCACCCGGGTGCTGGACGTGGCAGAAGCAGTGTGGCGTGCGGCGAACGACCCATCGTGCCCAGTTCGCATTGCTGCTGGTGCTGACGCCGCGGCGTTGGCCGAGTCATGCTTAATCCAGAGTCCGACCTCTAGCCGGTTCGCTGCACCGTCCGCATTGGAGACGGTCGCATAAGTCACAGTAGCGTTATGTTGATTTTGCTCTGTCACCGCTGACGCAAATTGGCTCGCAATATAAGCCTCGCAGCATTCGAATCTCACCCAAATGATGACGGTGACAATGTTTTATGAACAAATGGTTCTCGTTTGGGAGCCAATGCCGTCAATGGATGTCATCGCCGTCCTACAGATGTCAGCGAGACTGGCGTGGAAAGTAATTTACCGCGCAGATCCGCGAGTTTCCGATCTCGGGGTCAGAATGGTCGTGGAGGCGCCGCGGTGTGCTAGCCGGATGACCTGGCGTGGTCCATTAATGCGTTGCTGATGACGCTCATCGCGTCGTTCGATGGTGGGAATAGACCCAGTGTACCTGTAAGTTTTACCACAGCTGCCCGGAAAATCTCGCAATGAACGCCTGCGCGCGGCCTGGCACCTCCCGCCGCGGCAGGGCACGCGCTATCGATCCAACATCATTACCTTTCGCTGTGCCCGCATTATTGACGTTACAACACAGTATGTTAGGCACCGACAGGCTAGGGTCAGGCGGATATGCCGTCGGTCTACAACCATTGGCTGGTCGCTCTCTCCATTGTTGTGGCGGTGCTGGTTTCCTACACGGCGCTGCGCCTGGCCGCACGCATTGCCACCAGCGAGCGCCATGGCACGTGGATATGGCTTGGGATCGGTTCGATCGCGATGGGCGTCGGCATCTGGTCCATGCATTTCATCGGCATGCTCGCCTTTTCGTTGCCGATTCCGCTCGCCTACAATATTGCTACGACTCTGGCATCACTCGCCGTAGCCATCATCACCTCGGGATTTGCGCTCGCGATTACGAGCGGTCGGCGTCTCACCATTCCACGTCTCAGCGGCGGTGCGCTGGCCATGGGCTTCGGCATCTCGGCGATGCACTACATGGGAATGGCGGCGATTACGGTCATACCGCCAATCGCCTATGACCTGCTTCTGGTTGCGATCTCGATACTGATCGCCGTCGCGGCCTCGTTTGTCGCCCTGTGGCTATTCTTCCGTCTGCGGGAGGGAAACTCGCTTTCTCAATGGCTAACGCGCATTGCCGCAGCCCTCGTGATGGGCCTGGCGATCAGTGGTATGCATTACACCGGCATGGCCGCCGCTCGATTTGCCTCGGGTTCGTTCTGCCAGGGAGGCGTGGCATTTCAGAACGATTGGCTTGCCGCAGGCATTGGACTCTTTGCCCTGGGCCTCATGGTAGTGACGCTGCTCACAGCGCTGTACGACACGCACTTGAAATCAAGCGCGCGCATTTATGCGCTGCGGCTCGAGCAGGCCAACGCCGAGTTGCAACACCAAGCCACCCACGACGCGCTGACCGGACTGCCGAATCGGGTGCTGTTCCTGGACCGCCTTGGACGGGAGATCGCGCATGGCGAGCGCGATGGTCACTCGTTCGCGGTCCTGGTCGTGGACCTGGATCGGTTCAAAGTGATTAACGATACCCTGGGCCACGGACCCGGGGATCAGTTGCTGATTGAGATTGCGCGACGGTTGTCGAGCGCGATTCGCACCGTCGATACCGTAGCGCGTACCGGCGGGGACGAGTTCCTATTGCTCATCACAGCTATTCGCGCGCCGGCCGACGCAGCCGTCATCGCAAGCAAGATTGTTGCAGAACTGGATAAATCCGTCCTCATCGGCGGGGCGGAGGTGCGCAGTTCCGCGAGTATCGGAATCAGCGTGTACCCCGCGGACGGAGGCGATTCAGATTCGCTAGTCGCGCATGCCGATGAAGCGATGTACTTTGCCAAGCAACAGGGCCGTAATACTTTTCAATTCTTCAGTCCTGGTATGAGCGTGTTCTCCCGGGAGCGCCTGGATTTGGAGCGCGACCTGCGTAGCGCCCTGGCGATGAAACAGTTCGAGGTGCATTATCAGCCCAAGATGGATGTGGCCACCGGCCGCATGAACAGTGTCGAGGCGCTGTTGCGCTGGCGGCATCCGACACGCGGCCTGGTTGCTCCGATGGACTTCATACCGCTCGCCGAGGAAACCGGACTCATGTTTGCCATCGGTGAGTGGGTGCTACGCGAGGCCTGCCGCCAGGCAAGGCAATGGCAGCTCGATGGGCAACCCTTCCTGCGCATCGCGGTCAATATTTCGCCCATTCATTTTCGACAAGCCAAGTTCCTGGATGTTGTCCGCTCGGCGCTCGCCGACCACGACCTGGAGCCTCGCTTTCTTGAAATCGAATTGACCGAAACGACGGTTATGGACCACGCCGAGACTTCAGTCCACATTCTAGAGGAACTGAGCCGTATGGGCGTTATTGTGTCCATCGACGATTTCGGCACCGGCTATTCGAGCATGAGCTACCTGCGCCGCTTCCCGGTGGACAAACTGAAGATCGATCGAAGCTTCATCAAAGATTTGACGACGAATCCGGATGCCGCATCCATCGTCAAAGCGATCATCTCGCTTGCCCATAGTCTGCGACTTAAGGTGGTCGCCGAAGGGGTGGAAACAGCCGAACAGTTACAGGAGCTTCGTGCGCTCGGCTGCGATCAGTTCCAAGGTTTTTATCGCAGCGCGGCGGTCCTTCCTGCCGAAATTGAAAAGTTCATTCGACTGGCCCCTGGCGTGGTGCCGCTGACGAACCAGACAGCAAGCGCGGAAACTCAAAGCAAGCTGGCAGTGTTAAGACATCGCTAGCGCTACAGCTGGTCGACATCCGCGGGTAACTGGTCGCTTTTTCCCATGGGCGTCGCGATTTGCAGCCGGCCACGGCCTTGCCGTTTGGCTTCAAAACAGGCTTGATCGGCGCTCGCTAACCACTCTTTCTCATCTGACATGTCCATTGTGTTCATGGACAGGCCAATGCTCGCGCCGGTAGTGTAGCGTGATCCTCCCCACTCAATCTCCAATGGGTTGAGCGCCTGCAACAGTTGTTGGCCAACGTGTTTCGCGTGGTCCTCGGGGCAGTTGTCAAGAATAATGGCAAACTCATCGCCTCC
Organism: Steroidobacteraceae bacterium; assembly: GCA_036262215.1. Taxonomy (GTDB): domain Bacteria; phylum Pseudomonadota; class Gammaproteobacteria; order Steroidobacterales; family Steroidobacteraceae; genus FEN-1191. The sequence goes on along the minus strand of DATAJH010000180.1, from coordinate 7,545 downwards.
CAGTCTCCCGACAATGTCTGATAAGCGCACCGCGAGCCGGCACGCCTCGGCGACCTTGCATAGCACAGCATCGCCAGCCGCATGGCCGGCTGCATCATTTACCGCCTTGAATCGATCGAGGTCGATCGCCATGACAGCGGCGGGGCGGTCCAAGTGACGAGCCTTGCCGAACACAGTGCGAAGCCGCTCTTCAAACTCGGCTCGATTACTGAGCCCGGTGAGAGGATCACGTGTGGCACGGTGTTGCAAGTCGCGCGTGCGATTGACGTCGAGCGTCACATCATGAAACACAATGACCATGCCGCTCAGCACACCCGTCGATTCCAGCACAGGAGAGACGATGTCGGTCACGTGACAGAAGGTCCCGTCGGCCCGAATCAGCAAACAGGCCCGATCGCGCCGAAACACCTTTCCATGCAGTGCGCTTTGGCCTATCAAATTCGCGGCGGCCTTGGAGGTTTCCGGATCCAATAGATGGATCACCTCGTCAACGCGGCGACCCTTAACCGCGTTCATAGCCAGGCCCAACAGGGACTCGGCCGCGGCATTGATATAGGTAATGTGCGTCTGCGCGTCCGTCGTGATGACGGCATCGTCAATGGACTGCAGTGTAATCCTCAATCGTTCGCGCTCTTCGGCGAGATTGTCCTCAGCGCGTCGCCGCGCGTCGAGGCTTTCTATTTGCGCTATCAGATGGATCGGCAAACCCTCCTCATCGCGCAGAGCGGAGACGGCCACTTGCGCCCATATCCAGTGCCCGTCCTTGTGTTGAAAACTACGCACGATATTGTAGGAATCAATCTCACCGGATAGAAGTGGCTTCAAGCGAACTTCTCCTTCCTTCCAACTCTCGGGCTTGGCAGGTCCTCCTGGCGGGAGCGCTTGGAGCTCCTCCGCGGTATAGCCAAGCATCTGTTGCAATGCGATGTTGCTGTAGGTCCATATGCCATTAAGATCGAATATCAACATTCCGATCGGAGAGTGTTCCATCGATTCGCGAAAACGGCGTTCGCTTATTCGCAGCGCTCGGGCAGCTGCGCGACGCGCATCGCTCCCCAAGCCCACCGCAATCGACGGCAGCACGCTGGCGAGTAGTGCAATCACCGGCAGTCCAAGCAACGAGCTGCTCGTCGATGCGGTCGGGTCAAGACCAATGGGCCGGATCCCAAGGATCCAGAGATTCGTAATCATGAGTCCAAAACACAGGCTCATGAGCGAAGCACCCAAGCCACCCATACGAAAGGCCGCAATTAACAGCAGAAAGGCAAGAGAGACAAAGGGGAATCTGACGTAGCGAATCGACAAGTAGCAGCCGACCAGGCACACGAGCAGTGTCAATGCATTGACTGCAAGAAATTGTCCTTGTAGCAAGCGCCTGAACCCCTTGACGCTGAACAATATGATCGGAGGACCCAGCAGACAGGCACCAATGGCGTGGGATGACCACCACTGGAGCGTGCCCTCCATGAAGGGAATCGAAAAAATCACATGAAGGACAAGCCCCGCACCGATCGCAGCGACCCCTGGGATCGCAATGCCAAAGATCGCGGTCATGATGGCGGCTTGATTGACCGTGATATCGGGATACGGAAATCGCCAGGCACGAAACACCGCCACCATCAGGGCGATCTCCGTCAGGCTGACCCCGGTAAACAACGCGGCGATGGGCCATGACCGCTGGGCGGCAACCGCATTGGCGATCAACAGCGCAGCCACCACTGAGATCGTCGCACTGATCCATCGAATTCGTGGCAAGCGGATCAAGAGTGCCGCGGCTATCGCGCTGCCTGGCCAGAAAAGCGTTATGCCTCCCGGCACCCGGGTGAGCAGGATGGCTATGCAGGAGGACACGAGCAATGCCATTCCGATGAGAATTTCGTTAATCGGTGCTTTGCCCAGTGCCCGTTGAATCTGAACCGGTTCCTTTGGGTTCAATGGAACGGCCAACCGGGGTAAAGAACCCTGGGCATGCAGGCGTAGCTCTCGTTGCGCCCGACGCAAGGCTTCTTCCTTCTGAAACATCGCGGTGACGTCGCGTGCGATCGTGATCTCGCCCACCAACGCGCCTTGATCGTCCAACAACGGCGTCGTATTGAGCGTAACGCGGACGATGTCGCCGTTCTTCTTGTGCCGCTCGGTGGTCGATGAGGTCGGACGTCCCGCGCGAACGCGCTCAAGCAAAGACGCATAGTCGGTCTCGGAGAGTTCGGCAGCGTGGAGCTTGCGCAACGGTTGACCGACGGCCTCCTCCGCGGAAAAACCGTACAAAGAGGCCGCTTCCCGGTTCCAGTAGGTGACTACCGCGTTCAGATCCTTGACGATCACGGCTTCACCGCTGTGCTCGAGCACCTGCGCGAGGTCGCGGGCTCTCGGCTCCGATCGGTCGTTTTCGGTACCAGGGATTCTGTGTGGCTTAACGACGCGCATCGACCGGAAGCTTAGGAGCCCATAGGGACGCACGCGTGTGTGGTCACGCAATACGGAATATGGTAAGTGTGACTTGGTTCACCCTTCTGGGGTCGGGTGCGCGCTCGACTGTCGGCGTTATCGAATGCCGCAACGCAAGGTGTCGAAGGCACCGGTTAATCGGGCGATCACCTGCAGGAGACGGCGCAACTCACTGAGTAAAATAGCGGCGATTCAACAGCTCCCCGACTTTCGCGTAACGTTCATCCAACTGGGCCCTGGTCGTCTCCAGGAACTTCTTCAGGGCGGGGTCGGTTTCGAGTCCCACCATCACGCCGGTAAGATGACGTTGCTCGTTGAGCGAGTTGTAAAACATGAGCAGCGCCTCGCGCTCGAATTTAACGCCGGTCTTGCCAATAAGCGGGGCGAAATCCTTGGCCAGGTCTGCGCCAATGGCTTTGCGCTCGTCGCCCTCGATCTCGGACATTGCTGCCACGTCGATGCGCATGGCGGGATATTGCTTGGATAGCTTCTGCATGGTGTCGGCGAGCTGCTGGTAATAGCTGACCAGATCATTGGTGAGCCGCCCCATTTCTTCAGGTTTGTCCTTAAACATCAAGATCCACTTCAGTTTAGGAATCCCATCGGCCTCCTGGTAAAGCTGGCTGTAGCCGATCGACAGCTGCGCGCGTGGCGCGTTCTTGTCCGGGGGCGGCTTGCTGGCATCACTCAATTGGCTGCAGGCCGCGAGAGCCAGCAACAGTGCTGTCGCGACGAAGCGAATCAGGGTGTCATGCGGCGATCTGGTCACGGCGTTTATCTCAACGGGCGCCTATTACGTATATCCCCGTGAGGAGAGATAATACTCTGATGCCGCTCTCGTTGAGGATCGGGTAATCTCGCGCGCTGCTGCGGCCATCCGACCATTCATGAGCAAGCATCCGCGGCCTGCGCTGGCGCAGGTGGTGCTGGCCTTCGCCGGCATCTACATCATCTGGGGCACCACGTTTCTCGGCAACGCACTGGTGATCCGCAGTATCCCGCCGTTTTTCAGCGGCGCCACGCGTTTTCTGATCGCATCAAGCCTGATGTACGTGTTGCTGCGCGCGCGCGAACCGCGGCCATTCTCCGGCCTGAAGATCGGCGGCAGCATGCTGTGCGGCGTGCTGATGACCGGCATGGGCAATGGCTTCATCATCTGGTCGCAGCAGGGACTGCCCTCCGGCATCTGCGCGCTGTTCGTTGCCGTGCTGCCGGTGACGACACTGATCCTGGACTGGCTGTTTTTCTCCAGGCGCCCGCCCAGCTACCAGTCGGCGCTGGGCGTCGCAGTGGGTCTGGCCGGCGTCGTGGTGCTGACGCTGCACACGCATTCGTTCTCGGGCGCGATCCGCCCGATGCATGTCATCGCGGTGCTGGCCGGCGAGCTGGCCTGGAGCGCCGGCACGCTGCTGCAGCCGCGCTATGTCAGCGCCCAGCGGGTACTGAATTTCAGCTGCCTGCAGATGCTCACCGGCGCGGTATTCCAGCTGCTGATGGGATTGCTCGATCGCGAATGGATCGGCTTCGTGCCGGCGCACATTTCATTGCAGTCGGCGTTGGGGGTGCTGTACCTGGTGGTATTCGGCAGCCTGGTGGCGGTGAACTGCTACGCGTTCCTGGTGGCGCATGTACCGGCGCAGAAAGTGACCACCTACGCCCTGGTCAACCCGGTGATCGCCCTGGGACTGGGGGCCGTGGTGCTGCACGAAAAAATCGGCCCGATGGCAATCCTGTCGGCCATACTGGTGCTGGTCGGCGTGGCATTGATCCTGTTTCAGCGCCGGGCGGTCGGGCCGACTGCGGCGCCCGCGGCCGCAAGGCTGCGTCAGCGTAGCTTGCACAAGGCCCCTTGAGGCTGCTATAAAGCGCGCCTTTCGCCCGTACCGAGCCTGGGCGACGCAGTTGTAACTCATTGATCCCCTAGGGTGAAGCTCATGTCCCGCGTCTGTCAGATCACCGGCAAGCGCCCCATCACGGGCAATACCGTCTCGCACGCCAACAACAAGCGGCGACGGCGTTTCCTGCCGAACCTGCACACGCAGCGCTTCTGGCTCGAGGGCGAAAAGCGCTGGGTCACGTTGCGAGTGTCCACCAACGGCATGCGCACCATCGAGAAGAAGGGCCTGGAAGCCGTGCTCGCCGATCTGCGCGCCCGCGGCGAGCAGATCTGAGCGGATCTCAAAGGGGCAATCCATGCGCGAGAAAGTCAAACTGCTGTCGTCGGCCGGAACCGGTCACTTTTACGTGGCGATGAAGAACAAGCGGCTGCATCCGGACAAGATGGAAGTGCGCAAATTCGATCCGGTGGTGCGCAAGCACGTCGCCTACAAAGAGACCAAGATCAAATAGGCTCGCGCGCGGTGGCCAGGTTGACCGCCGCCACACCGCTCCAGATAACCCGCCCAGTACGCTGGGCGGCCTGTCGCTGTTTCACATCGAGGGGACCGCGTGGAGAGCTCATCAACACTCCGCGACGAGTCCCGCAGCGCGCTCGAGTTTCTTTCGGGCGGCGGGGAGATGGGCGAGCGTATCCGCGCGTACCCATGGTCAAAGACCTCACTGGACGACCCGCAGAACTGGCCTCAAGGGCTTCGCACCGCGCTGCGGGTGCTGCTGACCACACAACACCCGGTATTCATATTCTGGGGCCCCGAACACATCTGCTTCTACAACGATGCCTATAGCCGCTCACTCGGTCCGGAGAAACACCCATCCATGCTCGGGGCGCCGGGACGCGACTGGTGGGGCGAAATCTGGCCGATCATTGGTCCACAGATAGAGCAGGTGCTGCGCGGCGGGGCCGCGACCTGGCACGAGAATCAGCTGGTCCCGATCATTCGTCATGGCCGGCTGCAGGACGTTTACTGGACCTACAGTTTCGGACCGATCGACGAACGCGATGCCCCGAACGGCGTCGGCGGTGTACTCGTCATCTGCACCGAAACCACCCAGCAGGTGCTGACCGAGCGGCGGCTGGCAGCGGAACGTGAGAGCTTTGCGCAGCTGTTCGAGCAGGCGCCGTCGTTCATGGCCGTGCTGCGTGGTCCCGAACACCGCATCGAGCTGGCCAATCCTGGCTACCTGCGCCTCATTGGCCATAGAAATGTCGTCGGCAAGACAGTGGAGGCAGCACTTCCGGAGGCTATACCGCAGGGCTACGTTGAACTGCTGGACCAGGTGTACCGAAGCGGCAAGGCGTATTCAGCCAGCGGCGCAAAATACAGCGTGCAGATCCATCCGCAGGGGCCGGTGGTCGAGCGTTATCTGGATTTCGTCTATCAGCCGATCACCGACGCTGATGGCAGCGTGTCGGGCATTTTCGTGGAAGGGTTCGATACCACCAGCAGAAACCTGGCCGATATCGCGCTGCAGGAGTCCAACCGGCGCAAGGACGAGTTTCTGGCGATGCTGGCGCACGAGCTGCGCAATCCGCTGGCACCGATCAGAAATGCCGCCGAGATCCTGGCACGAACTATTCCTGAGCAAGGCGGCACTCACGCCGTCGTGAACATGGTCCGGCGCCAGGTCGATCAGCTCACTCGCCTGGTCGATGATCTGCTGGATGTATCGCGCATTTCCCAGGGACGCATCGAGCTGAAAAAGGAAACGCTCAACGTCGCGGTTCTGGTCGAGCAGGCGGTCGAAACGGTAAGGCCGCTGTTTCACGACAAGCAACAGGAGGTGTCCCTGGCGCTCAGTTATGAGCCTCTGTACGTCATCGGAGATGTCACGCGCCTGGTGCAGTCATTGGTCAACGTGTTGACCAATGCCGCAAAATACAGCGACCGCGGCGGACAAATCCGCATCCAAACCCGGGCCTCGCCCGACGATGTGTTCATCGAGGTATCCGATAACGGTGCCGGAATCCCGGCGGAGCTCATGCCGGAGATCTTCGAATTGTTTGTCCAGGGCGATCGCACACTCGATCGCTCCCAGGGCGGCCTCGGAATCGGCCTGGCCGTTGTGAAGAAGCTGATCGAGATGCACGGTGGGCAGGTCACGGCTCGCAGCGACGGACTGGGTTTGGGCTCTACGTTCGAGCTGCGCTTGCCGCGCGCGCGCTCTGCGCAGGCCGCGGACGCCGTGACGGCAGGTTCCAAAGCCAGCGTTCGTCGCATCATGATCGTTGACGATAATGTCGATGCGGCGGACTCGCTGGCGATGCTGCTCAGTCTCGAGGGTCATGAAACCGAGTGCGTATATTCGGCTGCCGCCGGGCTGCAGCGCGTGATCGCATTCGCTCCGGACGTGGTGCTGCTCGATATCGGCCTGCCGGATACCGACGGATATGAAGTCGCGCGCCGATTGCGCGCATTGCCAGCAGGCGCTTGCCTGACACTGGTCGCACTGACCGGCTACGGACAGGCTGAAGATCGCGAGCGGGCGCTCGCAGCGGGATTCGACGCGCATCTGGTCAAGCCGGTAGATCTGGCAGCGCTGGGGCGGATACTGGCAAAGCATCCGCCGGCACGCCGATAATAAATAATTCCGACACTGTGCCAGCGCGGTGCGATCGGACGCACGGCCGACGCCATTTATGCCTGAATTACCCGAAGTCGAATCCACGCGGCGCGGTATCGAACGCGAGGCCGACGGCCGGCGCATTCTGGAGCTGCGCATCTACGACCACCGGCTGCGCTGGCCGATCGAAGCGCAGATGCCGGCGCAGCTGGCCGGCCAGCGCATCCTCGCGGTCGGCCGGCGCGCCAAGTATCTGCTGCTGCGGCTCGAGCGCGGCACGCTGATCCTGCATCTGGGCATGTCGGGCAGCCTGCGTATCCTGCCGGTAGACACCACGCGTCTGAAGCACGATCAGTTCGACCTGCTGATCGAATCGGGCCTGAGCCTGCGGCTCAACGACCCGCGCCGCTTCGGCAGTCTGCACTACACCAGCGAGGATCCCGAACAGCACAAACTGCTGCGCTCACTGGCGCCCGAGCCGCTGGAAGCCAAGTTCGATGCCGCCTACCTGTATCGCATCACACGCACGCGTCGTGCCGCCATCAAGCAGGTGCTGATGAACGGGCGGCTGGTCACCGGCGTCGGCAACATCTACGCCAGCGAAGCCCTGTTCCGCGCCCGCATCAGTCCGCGGCG
>DATAJH010000179.1:0-20519 GCA_036262215.1 Steroidobacteraceae bacterium | reverse complement strand
CACCTATTTGGGTTGCAATATAACTTATAAGTACTCGCTAACCAAAATCTCAGCGATCTGCACGCTATTGGTGGCAGCGCCCTTGCGGATATTGTCCGCCACAATCCACAGGTCAAGACCCCGCTCATGCGACATATCTTCCCGAATACGGCCAACATAAACCGTGTCGTGGTTCGCTGCTTCAGTAACGGCGGTCGGATAGCCGCCGGGTTTGCGCTCATCGATGACCACCACGCCCGGGGCCTTTTCCAGCAGCAAACGCGCCTGGGCGGCGGTGATCTTGCGCCGGGTCTCGATATGCACCGCCTCGGAATGGCCGTAGAACACCGGCACGCGCACCGCGGTCGCATTCACCCGGATGGTGGGGTCCTCCATGATCTTCTGAGTCTCCCACACCATCTTCATCTCCTCTTTGGTGTAGCCGTTGTCCTCGAAGCGGTCGATCTGCGGCACGCAGTTGAAGGCGATCTGGCGCGCGATCTGCCGCGGCGCATCGATCGGACGGCCGCTCAGCAGCGCCGCGCTCTGTGCCGCCAGCTCCTCGAGCGCCTCCTTGCCGGCGCCCGATACCGATTGATAAGTCGCCACGTTGATGCGCTCGATCCCCACCGCGTCGTAGATCGGCTTGAGCGCAACCAGCATCTGGATTGTAGAACAGTTGGGATTGGCGATGATGCCGCGGCGGCGGTAGAGCGCTATCGCATGCGCGTTGACCTCGGGCACCACCAGCGGGACATCGTCCTGGTAGCGAAAATGCGCGGTGTTGTCGATCACCGTGCAGCCTGCGGCCACGGCTTTGGGCGCAAACTCTGCCGAGATCTCGCCCCCGGCGGAAAACAAACCGATGTCGGCGCGCGAGAAATCAAAGCTGGCCAGATCCTCCACCGGCAATTGCCGCCCGGCGAAGCGCACGGTTTTACCGAGCGAGCGATTGCTCGCCAGCGCATAGAGCTCCGATACCGGAAATTTGCGCTCCTCCAGCACGCTGATCATGGTGTCACCGACCAGCCCGGTCGCGCCCACCACCGCTACCCTGAAACTTCCAGCCATGGTCTTTCTATGCTCCGGCCCGGGTAATGTCCGGGGTGACTGACACCACGTCGGCGTTCTGCGCGCGGTGGCGCAGATAATGATCCATCAGCACGATCGCCAGCATTGCCTCGGCGATCGGCGTGGCGCGCAATCCGACGCAGGGATCGTGGCGTCCGGTGGTCACGACCTCGACCGGATTGCCGTGCAGGTCGATGGTCCGGCCCGGCACCTGAATACTCGAGGTCGGCTTGAGGCTCAGATGCACCACGATCGGTTGGCCGGAGGATATGCCGCCGAGCGTGCCGCCGGCGTGATTGGAGGCGAAGCCGCCAGGCGTGAGTTCATCGCGATGCTCACTGCCGCGCTGGCCCACCACCGCAACCCCGTCACCAATCTCGACCGCCTTCACCGCATTGATGCCCATCATGGCACCGGCGATGTCGGCGTCGAGCTTGTCGAACACCGGTTCGCCGAGGCCCGGGGGCAAGCCCTCCGCGCATACCGTGACGCGTGCGCCGATCGAATCACCGGCGGCGCGGATGTCCCAGATGAGCTGCTCGAGTTCGGGTAATCGCTGCGGGTCGGGGCAGAAGAACGGGTTTTCATAAGCCGCGCTTGGCTGCAGCGGTGACAGCGTCAGGGCGCCGATCCGGCTCAGGTAGCCGTAGATGCGCACCTGCAGGCGTTCGGCCAGGTATTTGCGCGCAATGGCCCCGGCCGCCACGCGCATCACGGTCTCGCGCGCCGAGGCGCGCCCGCCGCCACGATGATCGCGCAGGCCGTACTTGTGCTGGTAGGTATAGTCGGCGTGCCCGGGGCGAAAACGATCCTGCAGCCGATCATAGTCACGCGAGCGGGCATCGCTGTTTTCAATCAGCAGCCCGATCGGCGCCCCGGTGGTGCGGCCCTCGAACACGCCCGAGAGGATCTGCACCGCGTCGGCTTCGCGTCGCTGGCTCACGAACTGCGAGGTGCCGGTGCGGCGCCGATCCACATCGCGCTGCAGATCGGCCGCTTCAAGCGCCAGCCCCGGAGGACAGCCGTCGACGATGCAGCCGAGCGCCGGCCCGTGACTTTCGCCAAAGGTGGTCACCGAAAACAATCGGCCGATGGTGTTGCCGGACATCAGTTAGCTCGTCACTTTTCGCTGCTGTAGCTGCTCGCGCTCGAGCATAAATACGCCGCCGCCCCCACGCTCGAACGCCAGCCAGGTAAATGGCAGCCGTGGATATGCGCGTCGCAGCGCGGTCTCCGAATTGCCGACCTCGACGATCAGGATTCCGCCGGGATTCAGATGCGCCGCAGCGTCGCGCAAAATAATTCTCGCCGAGTCCAGGCCGTCTGCGCCTGCCGCCAGAGCAAGCCGCGGCTCGTGCCGGTATTCCGCCGGCAGGCCCTCGATCTGGCGCCGCCCCACATAAGGCGGATTGCTGACGATGATATCGTAGCTGGCGCCGCCGAGTCCGGCGAAATGATCGGATCGCAGTGCGCGCACACGCGCCGACAACCGGTGACGCCGGATGTTGATCCGCGCCACTGCGAGAGCGTCGGTGGAAATATCGGCCGCGTCCACCCGGCAGCGGGCAAATGCCCGCGCGCAGGCAATCGCGATGCAGCCCGAGCCGGTGCCAAGATCGAGCACACGACGCACGCGCGTAGGCTCAATCCAGGGCTGGAAGCGCCGTTCGATCAGCTCCGCGATCGGCGAGCGCGGAATCAGCACGCGCGCATCGACGTACATCGGCAGGCCCGCGAACCAGCAGCGCTGCGTCAGATACACCACCGGTATGCGCTCGCGGATGCGTCGCTGCAGCAGCTCGTCGAGCGCGCCCAGCGCGCGTGGCGGCACTCGACGCCGATACAGCGCGGCCGAGACCGGCAACGGCAGCTGCATGACATGCCACAGCAGCGCCGCCGCATCGTCGCGCGCGCTGTCGGTCCCGTGACCATAATGCAGCCGCGCGCGCGACAGGCGTCGCGTACTGCGCTCGAGCACGGCCGCTACCGTCGGGTTAGCGTGGCCGCTGTGTGATAATTGCCGCATGACTCGTCGCACCGTCCTGCTGTTGGCTACGATCGGCGCCGCCGCTGTACTGACCGGTGTGCTGCTGGCGCGCATGCTGGGCGCCAGCAGCGTGCCGCTCGAGAGCGGTACCTGGCTGCCACAGCCGCGCGCGCTGGCGGAATTTCACCTGCAGGATCTGTCGGGCGCTGAGTTCGACCTCGAGAGCCTGCGCCACCAGCCGACGCTGCTGTTCTTTGGTTTCACCAATTGCCCCGATGTGTGTCCGACCACTCTCGCCACACTGACCCAGGTGCAGCGTGCGGCGCCGCTGCCGGGCACGCGGGTGGTTTTCGTGACCATCGACCCGGAACGCGACAGCGCCGCGAATCTGCAAGTCTACCTCGGCGCCTTCAGCAAGAGCTTCATTGGCGCGCGCGGCAGTGCGGCGGCACTGGCGCCGTTGCTCAAGAGCGTTGGTGCGATCGCGGTGCGCCAGAATCTGCCCGACGGCAGCTACACCATGGATCACTCCGCGACGCTGTATCTGCTCGACACCGGGGGCCGGCTGGTCGCGGTGTTTTCGCCGCCGTTCTCGGCGCCGAAGCTGACCGCAGATCTGCGCCGGGTGGCCGCGGCCGCCCGGCTGTAGCGGCGTCGATGAGCGGGCTGTTCGTCAGGCTGCAGTATCTGCTGCCACATCATCTGCTGTGTCGGATTGCCTACGCCCTGACGCGCGCGCGCGCGCCATGGCTCAAGAATTTTCTGATCGACGCCTTCATGCGCGGCTATCGGCCGTGCATGACCGACGCGCTCGAACCCGAGCCGCGGCGCTACCCCAGTTTCAATGCCTTCTTTACCCGCGCCCTGCTGCCCGGGGCACGCCCGATCGATCCCGATCCGTTACGCGTGGTTTGCCCGTGCGACGGTACGCTGAGCGTGGCCGCTTCGATGCAGGCCGATCAACTGCTGCAGGCCAAAGGGCACCTGTTCAGCCTCGCGTCCCTGGTCGGCGATGACGGGGACTGGGTCAGGATGCTGCACGGCGGGCTGTACGCGACGTTGTACCTGGCACCGTTCAACTATCACCGCGTACACATGCCGCTGGCCGGGCGCCTGATCGCCGCCTGGCACATACCCGGCCGCCTGTTCTCGGTCAACAGCGCCACTGTGGATCGTGTGCCGGGCCTGTTCGCGCGCAACGAGCGCATCGTGTGCGCGTTCGCCGGCGAACACAGCCGGTTCGTCGTGGTGCTGGTCGGCGCGCTGTTTGTCGGCAGCATGAGCACGGTGTGGCACGGCGACATCACCCCCTGGCGCGGCACAGGCACGGCGGTCCGCGGCGTTCATCGGCTCGAGCCCACAGGCGCGGCGGAGCTGTGGCAGCCGCGCGGCGCCGAACTCGGCCGCTTCAACATGGGCTCGACGGTGCTGCTGCTGTTGCCGCCAGGCCTGGCGCGCTGGGACCAGGGCCTCGCGCCCGGGGCCGCGGTGGCAGTCGGCCAGGGGCTGGGCTCGCTGGGCCCGGGGGCTGCATGAGCTGGGCGCCGAGCGCCGACCTGGCGATACTGCGCCTGCGCGCCGAGCTGCTGGCGGCCGCGCGCGGCTTCTTTGCCGATCGACAGGTGCTGGAAGTGGACACCCCGGCACTGGTGCGCCACGCGGTCACCGACCTGCACATCCACTCGGCCCAGGTGCAGCTGCCCGGCCATGGCGCGCCGCTGTTCCTGCACACCTCGCCCGAGTATGCGATGAAGCGCCTGCTGGCGGCCGGCAGCGGCGATATCTACCAGATTGCGCACGTGTTTCGCGGCGACGAGCGCGGCCGGCAGCACAACCCCGAATTCACGCTGATCGAGTGGTATCGCTGCGGCTATTCGATGCAGCAGCTGATGCAGGAAGTCGCGCAGCTGGCCGCTGTGCTGCTGGGACTGCCGCCCGCATCACCGTTCGAAGCCCTCAGCTACCAGCAGGCGTTTCAGCGCCAGCTGGATTGCGCGCCGCTGACCGCCACCGATGCCGCGCTGCGCACGCTGGCGATGGCTGCGCAGCTGGACCGGCGGCTGGCCGAGGACTGCAGCCGCGATGAACTGCTCGACTGGCTGATGGGCAGCGCGGTCGGGCCACGCCTGGGCACCGACCGGCTGTGCTTCGTGCACAGCTATCCGGCCAGCCAGGCGGCGCTGGCGCGCCTCGATGCCAGCGATCCGCGCGTCGCGCTGCGCTTTGAGCTCTACTACCACGGATTGGAACTGGCCAACGGCTTCGAGGAGCTGGCCGACGCCGGCGAACAGCGCGCCCGGTTCGAAGCCGAACGCGAGCAACGCCGTCGCCGCGGCCTGCCGGCCCCGGACATCGACCAGGCGCTGCTGCAGGCGCTGGCAGCGGGCCTGCCGCCGGTGTCGGGAGTGGCGCTGGGGTTCGATCGGCTGCTGATGCTGCGCAGCGGCGCGAGCGACATCAGCGAGGTGCTGGCGTTTGCGCTCGAGCGCGCCTGACACGCTGGCGCGATTACTGCTTGGCGCGCGAGATGTAGGCCCCGGTGCGGGTGTCGACTTTGAGCATCTCGCCCTGGTTGATGAACAGCGGCACCCGCACCACGGCTCCGGTCTCCAGCCTGGCCGATTTCTGGCCGCCGGTCGCGGTATCACCGCGCAGGCCGGGGTCGGTCTCGATCACCTTGAGCTCGATGTGCGGCGGCGGAGTGACCACGATCGGCACGTTGTTCCACAGCGTGACGATGCAGACGGTGCCATCCTTTAGCCATTGCGCGCTGTCGCCGACCACCGCCCGGGTGGCGGCATGCTGCTCGAAATTTTCCGGGATCATGAAGTGGAAGAAATCGCCGTCGTTGTACAGGTACTGCATGTCGACGTCGACCACGTCGGCCGCCTCCACGCTCTCCCCGGACTTGAAGGTGCGCTCGATGGTGCGGCCGGTCTTCAGGTTGCGAATCCTGACGCGATTGAATGCCTGACCCTTGCCGGGTTTGACCATCTCGTTTTCGACGATCGAGAACGGATCGCCATCGATGATGATGCGCAGACCCGATTTGAACTCGTTGGTCGTGTAGCTGGCCATTGGTTTTCCACCGGTTGCGGATGCACCATGGCAACCGCCAAAAAAGGGCGCGTATGATAACGGCATCAACCTTGAGCCGCCAGCTGCCGCGCGAACCGGCAGCGGCGCTCGCCGGGCCGCTGATTCGGCTACCCTCCGGGCGTGTTGCAGCGTCATGACGGGGGGCCGGCACCGTACGCGACCGGCGCTGGCTGTATTGGCATCACCGCGTGGGATGCGCTTCACAGCCACACGCAACCCCGGTGATAGACTCGCCTTGTTCCGGGGAGACACTCTTGAGCGATCCCACCGCGGTTCCGCTAATCGTACACAGTGCCACGCGCGATGCCGTCGAGGCGCTCAACAGCCTGCTGCGTCGAACCGGCGTCGCGGCGCACTGCACCTGGATTCCCGCCGCGCAGGACATCCCCGATGCGCTGGCGCAGATCAATCCCGAACTGCTGATCTGCTGCCTGACCCCCGGGCAGGACCTGCGTGCGCTCGCCGGCATGCGCGATGAGATCTCCAGCACGGTGCCATTGATCGCCGTGCGCGAGCAGGTCGATGAAAAAATGATCGCTGACGACATGGCGCAAGGTGCACGCGATACGGTATCGCTGCAGCAGCCCGGCCGCCTGCAGGCGGTGATCGCACGCGAGCTGCGTGCGTTTCGTCTCGAGCGCACGCTCAACTCGACACTGCGTGCCTCGCAGGACTATCGCAGCCAGCTGGAAACAGTACTGCAGCGCTCCAACGACGCGATCGCGCACATCCAGGAGGGCATCCTGGTGGACGCTAATGCGGCGTGGCTGGAGCTGTTCGGCTTCGTCGAGGCCACCGGAATGGTCGGCCAGCCGGTGATGGACCTGTTTGAGGAGAGCACGCATGCACCGCTGAAGGCGGCACTGGCGGCCTGTCTGCAGGGGCGCTGGAGTAATCACACGCTCAAGGCCGGTGCGATGCTCGGCGACGGTTCGGTGGTGCCGCTGGAACTGGCGCTGGCGCCGGGAGAATTCGACGGCGAGCCCGGCGTGCGCCTGATCGTGGCGGCACACAAACGCGATGACCGGCAGCTCGCCAGCGAGCTGGAGGCCGCGGTGCGCACCGACCCGGGTACCGGGCTGCTGACGCGCCGCAATCTGCTGTCCGCGCTGCAGGAGCGGCTGGAGCAACCGGTCGCCGGCGGCGTGCGCTACCTGGCGTGCGTGCGGCCGGATAAATTCGGCGCCATCGAGCGCGACCTTGGCATTCTCAACAGCGAACAGCTGCTGATCGCGTTCGCCAACATTGTGCGCACGCTGCTGGGGCCGCATGACATCGCCGGCCACTTCGGCGGCACCAGCCTGATGCTGCTGCTCGAGCGCGGCAATCAGCGCGATGTCGAGGCCTGGTGCGAGAACCTGATCGATCGGGTCGGCAAGCACGTGTTCCAGGCCGGCAGCCACACCCGGCACGTGAGTTGTACCGTCGGCCTGGGGGTGGTGGCGGTCACCAAACCCGACGTCAATCTGGCGGCTATGGATGCCCTGGATGCCACCCGCCGTGGGCGCGAGCGCGGCGGCAACCAGATGGTCACGGTTGATCGGGCCGACAACGACACCCGCGTGCAGGCCTACGACCAGGTGTGGGTCAAGCACATCAAGGCGGCACTGATGGAGAACCGCTTTCGCCTGGTGCAGCAGCCGATTGCGTCCCTGGGCGGCGGCGATCAGAAAATCTTCGACGTCGCGATCCGCATGCTCGATGCCCAGGGCAAGGAAGTGCTGCCGTCCGAGTTCCTGCCGGCCGCGGCGCGCAACGATCTGATGAAGAACATCGACCGCTGGGTGATCGGCGCCTCGCTGTCGTTTGTGGCCAAGCGCAAGCCGGATCTGCTGTTCGTACGGCTGTCGCGCGACAGCGCCGTGGATGCCAGCCTGCCGCATTGGCTGGAGATGCAGCTCAAGTCGACGCTGGCCGAGCCCGGGCGCCTGTGCCTGCAGATCACCGAGGACGTGGCCACCAACCACCTGCAGCAGACCAAGGAGTTGGTGACCGCCCTGCGCGCACGCGGCTTCAAGTTTGCGCTCGAGCATTATGGCACCGGCGCGCAGTCGCAGAGCCTGATCGGGTCGCTGCCGATGGACTTCGTCAAGATCGACGGTTCGCTGATGCAGGGCCTGGCCGGCAGCCCGGATCTGCAGCGGCGGGTACGGGTGATCGCCGAGGCGGCGGCCCGGCACGGCATCCAGACCGTCGCCGAGCGCATCGAGGACGCCAACACCATGGCGGTGGTGTGGCAGCTTGGCGTGCAGTACATCCAGGGCTATTTCGTTCACGCGCCGGAAGAGGTGGTGCTCAAGTCGTGACGGCGCTGCGACGTCGTGCGGCGTGGGCGAGCGTTGCCTGCCTCATCGCCGGCTGCGGCAGTGTCGATCCGTCGACCACTGCCCCCGGGTCGCTGGCGCCGCGATCGATTGCCGTCGGCACTGCGCTTGCGGCCGAGCAGACCCTGGGGCGCGCCCTGGACGACACGCCGCGATCGCTCGATCCGCAACTGTCCACCGATGTCCAGGGGCAGCGCGTGCTCGACGACCTGTTCGAGGGCCTGACCACGGTTGACATCGCTGGCAAGGCGGCGGCCGGCGTCGCCTCCTCCTGGGAGAGCAGCGCCGACGGCAAGACCTGGGTGTTTCACCTTCGGCCCGAGGCGCGCTGGTCCAACGGCGCGCCGCTGACGGCAGGGGATTTCGTGTACTCGTGGCGTCGCCTGGTCAATCCCAAAACCGGCGCGGAGTACGCGCAGGGACTGGCGGCGATCGACAACGCACTGGCGATCGCCTCGGGTCAGAAACCCACCGACACGCTCGGAGTCGAGGCGCTCGATGAGCACACGCTGCGGGTGCGGCTGAGCGGTCCGACCCCCTACCTGCTCGATCTGCTGTCGCAGCAGTACACCTACCCGGTCTACGAACCCGCGATCACGCGGTACGGCGATGCCTGGGTGCGACCGGAGCACCTGGTGTGCAACGGACCGTTCGTGCTGCGCGAGAACGTGCTCGGCAGCCGCATCACGCTCGAGAAGAACGGTAACTACTGGGACTCGGCCCACGTGCGCCTGCAGCGCGTGGTCTACTACATCCTCACCGACACCAGCGCGCAGGCGTCGCGCTTCCTGGCCGGCGATGTCGCATGGACCGATTCCTTCCCGCCCAGCCAGCGCAGCTGGCTCAAGTCGGTGATCGGCGATCAGGTGGTCAACTCGCCATACTTCGGCAATTTCATGCTGGGGATGAACCTCCACCAGCCGCCATTCAAGGACAACCTGCCGTTGCGCCGGGCGCTGGTGCTGGCGCTCGATCGCGCACCGCTCGCGCGCTACATGCGCGAGGGCGTGTACCAGCCGGCCTACACCCTGATGCCGCCGCTGCCGGACTACCAGCTGCCGCTGCCGGACTGGACGTCACTGTCCACCGAGGCACGACACGCGCTCGCGCGTCAGCTGTATGCCCAGGCCGGCTATTCGGACCGACACCCGCTGCGCCTCGACATCGACGAGACCATGCTCGACGCCGGCACGCGCCACTTCTTCGATGCCGTGGCCGCGAACTGGCGCAGCGTCCTGGGCGCGGAGATTCATATCGACGAGCGCGAATTCAAAGTGCTGCTGCAGGATCTGCAGCTGCACAAGCTGCTGCTGTTTCACGACGCATGGATCGGCGACTATCCGGATCCGTATACCTTCATGCAGATCTTCTACACCGGCAACGGCAATAATCACGGCGGCTATTCCAATCCGCGGTTCGATCAGCTGATCGATGCGGCCGGGCAGGAGCCCGACAACAGCCGGCGCTTCCGGCTGTTCGAGCAGGCCGAACGGCTGCTCGACGACGACGCAGCCTTCATTCCTCTGTATTACTACGCCACGCGCCACCTGGTGAAGCCGTACCTGCGCGGCTGGCAATCCAACATCATGGACCGTAACCTGTCGCGCTACATGTATCTGCTCGAGCACCAGGAGCGATAGCGTGCTGCGCTATACCGTCCGCCGGCTGCTCGGCGCGATCCCGACGCTGCTGGTGATCATCACGCTGGCGTTTGTGCTGCTGCACATGGCACCCGGCGGTCCGTTTGACGGCGCCAAGCGCCTGCTGCCACAGATTCAGAAGAGCATCGAAGCCAAGTACCACCTCGACGAGCCGCTGTGGCGCCAGTACCTGCGCTACCTTGCCGACCTGGCGCACGGGGATCTCGGGCCTTCCTTCCAGTATCGCAGCACCTCGGTCAACGAGATCATCGCCCAGGGTCTGCCGGTCGATGCCACGATCGGCCTGACGGCGATCGCGCTGGCCGTGGCGATCGGCGGCGCCGTGGGTGTCAACGCCGGGCTGCGCCGTGGCACGCCCTGGGACTACGGCTCCATGGGGCTGGCTGTGGCCGGCATCTCCACCCCGGTGTTCGTGGTGGCGCCGCTGCTGATATTGATCTTCGCCATCAAGCTGCACTGGCTGCCCGCGGGCGATTGGGTGCACGGCTCACTGTCGCATCTGCTGCTGCCCGCGATCGCGCTGGCGCTGCCGTACACCGCCTACGTTGCCCGCCTGATGCGCGGCAGCACCATCGACGTGCTCAACAGCGGCTTCATCCGCACCGCCCGTGCCAAGGGGCTGCCGCTGCGGCTGATCATCTGGCGGCATGCGCTGCGTCCGACATTGACGCCGCTGGTGTCGTTTCTGGGCCCGGCGATTGCCGGTGTGGTGACCGGCTCGATCGTGGTCGAGACGGTGTTCGGCCTGCCGGGCATCGGCCGCTATTTCATCACCGCGGCGCTCAATCGCGACTACACGCTGGTGATCGGCATCACGGTGCTGTACGGCGCGCTGATCATCCTGTTTAACCTGCTGGCCGATCTGTGTTACGCCTGGATCGACCCGCGGGTGCGGTTGCGATGAGCGGCAGGCACGGTTTCTGGAGCCAGGCGCTGCGCCGCCTGCACGGGCAACGCACCACCATGGTGGCGGGGGTGCTGCTGGCGCTCATCATGCTCGCCTGCCTGCTGCTGCCGCTGTTGTCGCCGTATGACTATTTCACGCCGAACTACCAGCTGCTGTCACGCAACCCGATGCTCGCCGGCGGCCACCTGCTCGGCACCGATCCGCTCGGCCGCGACCTGCTGGTGCGCGTCATGTGGGGCTGCCGCATCTCGCTGGCCGTAGGGCTTGCGGCCAGCCTGGTGAGCGTACTGATCGGCGTGACCTGGGGCGCCACCGCCGGCTATGTCGGCGGCACGACCGATGCGCTGATGATGCGGGCGGTCGATATTCTCTACTCGGTGCCGTTCGTGCCGTTCGTGATCGTGCTCACGGTGCTGTTCGGCCGCGAGCTGTGGCTGATCTTCCTCGCCATCGGTGCCGTCTCCTGGCTCGACATCGCGCGCATCGTGCGCGGCGAGACGCTGTCGCTCAAGCACCGCGAATTTATCGAGGCCGCGCGCGTATCGGGCGTGCGCGGCGCGGCGATGATCACCCGTCATATCGTGCCGAATCTGATCGGCATCGTGATCATCTACGCGACGCTGGCGATTCCCACGGTCATCCTGTTCGAAGCGTTTCTCAGCTTCCTCGGGCTGGGTGTGCAATCGCCGCTGGCGTCGCTCGGCTCGCTGGTGGCGGACGGCACCTCGGAGATGCAGTCGCACCCGCACCTGCTGATCGTACCGGCCGTGTTTCTGGCGGCCATCATCTACTGCTTCAACTATCTGGGTGACGGGCTGCGCGACGCGCTCGACCCGAGGGACCGATGAGGTGAGCGCGCCGCCGCCGTTGCGTATCCGTGGGCTGTCGGTCAGCTACCCTTCGGATCACAGTCCGATCCAGGCCGTGCGCGACGTCGATCTGGACGTTGCCGCCGGCGAATTCCTCGGTATCGTCGGCGAATCCGGCTCCGGCAAGACGCAGCTGCTGCTGTCGATACTGGGGCTGTCGGCGCCGCGCGCCGCGCTCGCCGGCAGCATCCGCTACCGCGAGCAGGAACTGCTGCATCTGGGCGCCGCCGCATTGAACCAGGTGCGCGGCAACCGCATCAGCATGGTGTTTCAGGATCCGATGACGGCGCTGAACCCCTATCTTCGGATCGGCCGCCAGATCACCGAGGTACTGCGGGTGCACCGCAATGTCAGTGCACGCGACGCCGAACGGCGCGCCATCGAGATGCTGGAGTCGGTGCATATCCCGGAAGGCGCGCGACGCATGCGCCAGTATCCGCACGAGCTCTCGGGCGGCATGCGCCAGCGGGTGATGATCGCCATGGCGCTGATCGCCGAACCCGAGATCGTGCTGGCGGACGAGCCCAGCACCGCGCTCGATGTTACGGTCCAGGCGCAGATACTCAGCCTGTTTCAGGAGTTGCGTGCGCGCACCGGCACCGCGATCGTGCTGGTGACGCACGACCTGGGCGTGATCGCGGAAGTGGCCGATCGGGTCGCCGTGATGTACGCCGGCCGCATCATGGAGCAGGCACCGGTACACGAGCTATTCGCCCGGCCGTGCCACCCTTACACCGAGGCATTGCAGCAATCGATCCCACGCATCGATGCCCCGCGGCCGGCACACCTGGCGAGCATCGGCGGCACGCCGCCGAACCCGGCGGCGCTGCCGGCTGGCTGCGCGTTCGCACCGCGCTGCATCTATCGGCTGCCAATCTGCGAGTCGGTCGCCCCGCCGCTGCTCGAGATCAGGCCGGGACATTGGAAGGCGTGCCATCACGAGGGCGAGCTGGGCAAACTGCGCGGCGAGGCAGCGTGAACCGCAAGCTTCCCATCAGCGCAGCGCCAAGCGACGCAGCCGAAGTCGGCGCAGCTGCTGGCGCGCTGCTCACGGTGCGCGAGCTGTCGGTGCATTACCGCGTCGCCTATCGCCGCGGCCACGCGCTGCTGCGCGCGGTCAACGGTGTCAGTTTCGATGTGGCGCGCGGGGAAACCCTGGGGCTGGTGGGCGAGTCGGGTAGCGGCAAATCGACCATCGCCCGCGCGCTGCTGCGACTGGTGCCCGCCGATTCGGGCGTGGCGCTGTTCAATGGCACCGACCTGCTGCAGCTCTCGGGTGCGCGCCTGCAGGCGATGCGCCGGCGTCTGCAGCTGATCTTCCAGGATCCGCTGGCCTCGCTTGATCCGCGCATGAATATCGGCGACATCCTGGACGAGCCGCTGCGCGTTTTCGAGCCACAGCTGTCGCGCCCGCAGCGATTGCAGCGCGTGCTGGATGTGACCCGCGCCGTGGGATTGGGCGCGGAGCACCTGCATCGCTTTGCGCACGAGTTCTCCGGCGGCCAGGCGCAGCGCATCGGCATCGCGCGCGCACTGATCATCGAGCCCGAGCTGATCGTGTGCGACGAGCCGCTGTCGGCGCTCGACGTGTCGATAAAATCCCAGATCAGCAACCTGCTGAAGGATCTGCAGCGGCAGCTGCATCTGTCGTTGCTGTTCATTTCGCACGATCTGGCCGCGGTGCGCTTCAGCTGCGATCGCGTCATGGTGCTGTATCTGGGCCGGGTGATGGAGATCGCCGGCTGCGATGCGCTGTTCCAGTCCTGCCGTCATCCCTATACGCGCGCCCTGATTCGTGCCGCACCGATCCCCGACCCGGTCGCCGCCCGCGCCCGGCATAGTGTGCCGCTGCAAGGCGAGATGCCCTCGCCGCTGTTCGCGCCCTCGGGCTGCGTGTTTCGTACCCGCTGCCCGATGGCGATCGATCGCTGCGCCGGCGAAATCCCGCTGCTGCGCCGTGTCGGCGACAGCCTGGTCGCCTGCCACCGCGCCGAGGAAGTCGGCCACTGAGCGCGCCACCGGCAGCGCTCGACTCATTCGCCCAGCTGCGCCCCGGATTGCGCTGGGCGCGGCGCGCGGGTGCTCGCGTAGGCGTGCGTGACATAGGGGAACTGGATCGTTGGCCGATCACGCAGCTGCGGGTGCGTGGCAATCAGTGACTCAAGCTGTGCGGCCACGCCGGCGCGCTCGCTGGCCGGCAGCGCGGCAATGAAGCTCACCGACAGCACGCGCTCGAGGATCACCACCTGTGCGCTGCCCAGGTGCTGGTAGGGCACGGTGGTCTCCGCCAGCTCGGAAAACAGCTCATTCGGAAACAGCCGGCGCCACTCGCCGGTGTGGAAGCGCGGCGTATCGCCTTCGTATGGAGCGATGATGCGGGTGATGGCGCCGACCCAGTCGACCGATTCGTCGCGCACGTTCCACACCAGCCCCAGCCTGCCACCCGATCGCAGCACGCGGCCGATCTCGCGCAGCGCCTGCAGACTGGCGAACCAGTGAAACGCCTGGGCGCAGATCACGGCATCGACCGAGGCTTCGGCCACGGGCATCGACTGCGCCGTCGCGGCGAGCGCCGCAACGCCCGGACAGTTTTGCAGCAATTGCGCGCGCATCGCATCGACCGGCTCGATGGCGACCACGCTGGCGCCGCTCTGCAGCAGCAGCCGGGTGAATTTGCCGGTGCCGGCGCCCAGATCCAGCGCGCTCTTGCCGGGGCCCAATTGCAGCGTCTGCTGCAGCCAGAGCGCCAGCTGCTGCGGGTAATCCGGCCGCCCGCGCCCGTAGCTCCGCGCTTCCCTGGAGAAGCCCTCCAGCGCCGCGTGATGCACCGCCGGGCCTGATGGTTCGCAGTCCACACCGGCAGCGTACAAAATGTCCGGGCGCGATCCAATCGGCGCTTAAGGTATATTGCGCGACCGACCCAGTCGCCGTGCGGATCCAGCACGCCGCTGGGGCTGCGAACCAGGCCATGAACGATTCAAATCAGATCAAAACTGAACTGTCAGCCCTGGCGGCGTACCTGGCCGGCCGGCGCGATCTGATCCTGCGCAGCTGGCTGCGCGCGGTGGAGCTCGACCCGCAATTGACCACGCCCTCGGGCATTTCCCGCGCTCAGTTCAACGATCACATCCCGCAGGTTCTCGATGCGTTCGAGCGGCGGCTGCAGGCGCAGGACGCCGAGGACAAGGCGCAGGCGCACAGCGATCAGAAGCACAGCGCCGCCGAGCACGGCTTGCACCGCTGGCAACAGGGCTACAACCAGGGCGAGGCGATCCGTGAATGGGGTCACCTGCACTACGTGCTGCTGAACGAGCTGGAGGATTACGGCCGCGCCCATCCGCAGCTGCAGGGCGATGTGATGCCGGTCGCGCGCCGTGCGCTGGTGCGGCTGTGCGGCGCGGGCGTGGCAGAGAGCGCGGCCCGATATGAGCGCCAGCAGCGCACCGAGGCCGCCGGCCGCATGCGCGAGCTGGAGCTGGCACTGAACCAGCTGCAGAGTCTGGACCGGCAGCGGGCCGAAGTCTGGCGCGAGGCGGCGCACGACCTGCGCGGCACGGTGGGTGTGATTTCCAACGCATCCGCGATCCTGACGCGCGAGGCGCAGACCGACCCGAGCCGGACCACCATTTCCCAGATCCTGCAGCGTTCGGTGACTTCGCTGCGCGGCCTGCTGAGCGATCTGATGGATCTGGCGCGGCTCGAGGCCGGACAGGAGTATCGTCGCCTGCGGCGTTTCGATGCCGCCCACATGCTGCATGAGTTCTGCGACAGCATCCGGCCCCTGGCCGCCGAGCGCAATCTGTTCCTGAAGGCGGAGGGGCCGGCCTCGCTGCCGGTGGTGGGCGATTCGGTGAAGATCCTGCGCATCGCGCAAAACCTGGTGCTCAATGCACTGAAGGTTACCGAGCGCGGCGGCGTGTGCGTGCAATGGGCGCAGCGCGGCGAAGCCGGAGTGCAGCAGTGGCTGCTGTGTGTGCAGGACACCGGACCGGGTTTCCAGCCGCAATCACCGGCCGCGCCGCTGGAGAGCGCATTGCGCCAGGCCACCGCGGAAGCGCATGAACTCGATGCCAGCGCCGGCACCGGCACCGAACCGGCCGCAACGCTGAAATCGCAATCCGATCCGGGTGCGCTCACGGTTCCGGCCGGCGAGGGTATCGGCCTGTCGATCGTCAAGCGCCTGTGCGAACTGCTCGATGCCAGCCTGGAACTTGAAACCGCCCCCGGGGCCGGCACCACATTCCGCGTGCTGTTGCCGCGCGCCTATCCGGACGGCGAACCGGATCGGGACTAGCCGCCGCTGCTCACCTGCTCCGCGGGCTGGATGGCTTCCACGGTGCGCCAGCCGCGCGGCAGCAGCGCGCCGCGCTGCGCTCGCTCGCCGGCATAGTCCGCAAGGTCCGCGGGCTTGAGCGTCATCTGACGCTCGCCCGACGTTACCAGCAGCGACTGCGTACCCGTCAGCACGGTCATCGCCGCCAGCGTCTCCTCGCGCGACTCCGCCTTCCTGGTCGGAATGCCGAACAGCTTGTTGCCCTTGCCGCGCGGCAACTCCGGCACCGCGGCCGCGGCCAGCAGCAGCAGCCGGCCTTCGGAAGTTGCGAGCGCGACGCGCGCATCAGCGGCCGGTGGCAGGGCCGGGGCGCCCTCGGCCGGCACCGCGCCGGCCGCGGCCGCGAGTGGAATCGCCACTGGCGGCAGCACCAGCGCGCCGGCCGTGAGCTTGAGAGCCGCCTTGCCGGCGCGGTTGCGCGAGTGCAGTTCCTTCAGCCGCACGCTGAAGCCGTAACCGGCGTCGGTCACGATCAGCCACAGGTCTTCCGGTTCGCCCAGCAGCACGCCGGCAAAGCGTGCACCATCGGGCGGATCGAGCCGCCCGGACAGTGGCTCGCCCTGCCCGCGCGCCGAGGGCAGGCTGTGAGCCGGCAAGCTGTAGGCGCGACCGGTGCTGTCGATGAACACCGCCAGTTGGGTGCTGCGGCCGCGCGCCGCCGCCTGGAAGGCGTCGCCGGTTTTGTACGACAGACTGCGCGGGTCGATGTCGTGGCCCTTGGCCGAGCGGATCCAGCCGCCGGTCGACAGCACCACCGTGACCGGCTCATTGGCGAGCAGTTCGCTCTCCTCGATCGCCTGTGCGGCGGCGCGCTCGACGATGCGCGTGCGCCGCTCATCGCCGTATTCCTCCGCGTCGGCGCCGATCTCCGCGCGCACCAGTTTCCTGAGCTTGGACTTGCTACCGAGCAGCTGCTGCAGCTGGTCGCGTTCCTCGCCCAGCTCGCGCTGCTCCTCGCGGATCTTCATCTCCTCGAGCTTCGCCAGGTGGCGCAGCTTGGTCTCGAGGATCGCCTCGGCCTGCTCGTCCGACAGCTTGAAGCGCTTGATCAGCACCGGCTTGGGTTCATCCTCGCGCCGGATGATGCGGATCACTTCATCAAGATTCAGATAGGCGATCGCCAGGCCGTCCAGGATGTGCAGCCGCCGGGCCACCTTGTCGAGCCGGTGCTGCAGCCGCCGGCGTACCGTGTGCTGCCGGAACTCCAGCCACTCGGCCAGCAGCGCTTTGAGCCCCATGACCCGCGGCCGGCCGTCGGTGCCGATCACATTGATATTCACGCGGTAGCTGCGCTCCAGATCCGTGGTCGCGAACAGGTGCGCGACCAACTGCTCGATGTCGACCCGGTTGGAGCGCGGCTCGATCACCAGTCGGGTTGGATTCTCGTGATCGGATTCGTCGCGCACATCCTCAACCATCGGCAGCTTTTTCTCGCGCAGCTGCTGCGCGATCTGCTCCAGCACGCGGCTGCCCGATACCTGGAACGGCAGCTGCGTGATGATCAGGTGGCCGCTGTCCTTCTCGATCTCCCAGACCGCGCGCGCCTTGTAGCTGCCGCTGCCGCTGTCGTAGAACGCCACCAGGTCGGCGCGCGGGGAGATGATCTCACCGCCGGTGGGCAGGTCCGGCCCCTTGACGTGCTTGAGCAGCGCGCGCGTGGTGGCCTCGGGATCATCCAGAAGATGAATGCAGGCGGCCGCAATCTCGCGCAGGTTGTGCGGCGGGATGTCGGTCGCCATGCCGACCGCTATACCTGAGGCGCCGTTGAGCAGCAGGTTCGGCAGCCGAGCCGGCAACATCAGCGGTTCATCCATGGTGCCGTCGAAGTTCGGCGCCCAGTCGACCGTGCCGTGCTCCAGTTCAGCCAGCAACAGGTCCGCATAGCGCGTCAGGCGCGCCTCGGTATAGCGCATCGCGGCGAACGACTTCGGGTCGTCGGGCGAGCCCCAGTTGCCCTGGCCGTCGACGATCGGATAGCGGTAGGAGAAATCCTGCGCCATGTGCACCATGGCCTCGTAGCAGGCGGAATCCCCGTGCGGGTGGAACTTGCCGATCACATCGCCGACGGTGCGGGCGGATTTCTTGTGCTTATTGGCGGCCGACAGCCCGAGCTCGCTCATGGCGTAGGTGATGCGGCGCTGCACCGGCTTCAGGCCGTCACCCAGTGCCGGCAGCGCGCGGTCGAGGATCACGTACATCGAGTAGTCGAGGTAGGCTTTCTCGGTGAACACGCCGAGCGCGCGCCGCTCCACGCCTTCGAAATTCACCGGCGGCTGCGCCATCAGATCAGCACCTCGGCCTTGTCGCCCTTGCTCTCCAGCCAGTCGCGCCGGTCGCCGGCGCGTTTCTTCGCCAGCAGCATGTCCATCAGCTTGTCGGTCTGATCCTTGGCCTCGATGGTCAGCTGCACCAGCCGGCGGGTGCGCGGATCGATCGTGGTCTCGCGCAGCTGCGGCGGATTCATCTCGCCCAGACCCTTGAAGCGCGTCACCACCGGCTTGACGCGCGAGTGCTCTTCGGTGAGGCGCTTGAGGATCGCATCGCGCTCCTGGTCATCGAGCGCGTACAGCACCTGCTTGCCGGCATCGATGCGATACAGCGGCGGCATCGCCACATAGATATGGCCGCCGGTCACCAGCGGCCGGAAATGCCGCAGGAACAGCGCGCACAGCAGCGTCGCGATGTGCTGGCCGTCGGAGTCGGCGTCCGCCAGGATGCAGATCTTGTGATAGCGCAGCTCAGACAGGTCCGATGAGCCCGGGTCGACCCCGAGTGCGATCGCGATGTCATGCACCTCCTGCGAACTGCCGATCTCCCCGGGCTGCAGCTCCCAGGTGTTCAGGATCTTGCCGCGCAGCGGCATGATGGCCTGGAATTCCCGGTCGCGCGCCTGCTTGGCCGAACCGCCGGCCGAGTCGCCCTCGACCAGGAACAGTTCCGATCGCGCCGGATCCTGCGAGCTGCAGTCGGCCAGCTTGCCGGGCAGCGCCGGGCCATTGACCGCGCGCTTGCGCACCACGCGCGCCGCCGCCCGGATGCGCTCCTGCGCATTCTCGATCGCAAACTGCGCGATGCGCTCGCCGGCATCCGGGTGCTGGTTGAGCCACAGCCCGGCGGCGTCGTGCGCGTGCGATTCGACCAGCGCGGCCGCCTCGCGTGAACCGAGTTTCTCCTTGGTCTGGCCGGCGAACTGCGGATCGCGGATCTTGATCGACAGCACGTAGCAGGCGCGATTCCAGACGTCCTCGGCGGTGAGCTTGATGCCGCGCGGCAGCAGGTTGCGGAACTCGCAGAACTCGCGCACCGCCTCGACCACCCCGGCGCGCAGGCCGTTGACGTGCGTGCCGCCGCCGGTGGTCGGGATCAGGTTGACGTAGCTCTCGGCGACCAGCTCCGGCGCATCGCTCGACCAGGCCAGCGCCCACTCGACCGCGTCCTCGTCCGACACGTGCTTGCCGGTGATCGGCTCGGGCGGCAGGCGCTCGGCCTTGCCGAGCTGCTCCACCAGATAGGCGCCCAGATCGCCGGTGTAGAACCATTCCTCTTTCTCGCCGGTCTGCTCATTGTGAAAGCTCACGCGCAGCCCCGGACATAGCACCGCCTTGGCCTTGAGCACGCGCTTGAGATCGGGCACCGAGAAACGGTCGGAATCGAAGATCTTCGGATCGGGCCAGAAGCGCACCGTGGTACCGGTGTTGCGCTGGCCGACGGCGCCCACCACTTCGAGCTTGGAATGCAGCCGGCCGTCGCGAAAGCTGATGTTGTATTCCTTACCGCCGCGGCGCACCCAGCACTCCAGGTGCTTCGACAGCGCATTGACCACCGAGACACCCACGCCGTGCAGGCCGCCGGAGAATTTATAGGAGCCTTCGGTGAATTTACCGCCGGCGTGCAGCCGCGTGAGGATCAGCTCCACGCCGCTGACTTTCTCCTTCGGATGAATGTCGATCGGCATGCCGCGGCCGTCGTCGACCACTTCCAGCGAATTGTCCTTGTACAATGTGAGGCTGATGTTCTTGCAGTAGCCCGCGATTGCCTCATCGACGCTGTTGTCGATGACTTCGTGCGCCAGGTGGTTGGGCCGGGTGGTGTCGGTGTACATGCCCGGGCGGCGGCGTACCGGGTCCAGCCCGCTGAGGACTTCGATATCGGATGCGGTGTACGACTCAGCCATTGTGTTCCAGGTCAGGATGATGAATACGCGTGCCTACCGCGCGCATTCCGGGCGCACGCGCAGAGAGCGGCGCGGATTCTAACAGACGCTGCGCGCCGCACCGGCCGTTCGGGTA
>DATAJH010000178.1:0-5098 GCA_036262215.1 Steroidobacteraceae bacterium | reverse complement strand
GTGTTGCCCGCGTTCTGCGCCACCTACTGGTGGAACTCGGTGCCTTACTACTACTACAACGACGTCTATTACGCCTATGACCCCTCGGCCAGCGGTTACGTCGTGACCACTCCGCCCCCGGCGCTGGACCCCGACGCTGCCTCCGGCGGCGGCGATGGTGCCGGTCCGTCCGCTGCGCCCCAGGGCCCCCCGCCTGGCTATCCGGCGAATGCGCCTGCGAATGCCCCACCAAGTCGCCCGATGAATGGCGATGGCCTGTTCGCGTACCCGAAAAATGGCCAGAGTGACGAGCAGCAGAGCACCGATCGTGCGGAGTGCGGCCGGTGGGCCGGCTCACAGACCGGCTCGGATGGGTCAGCTGCCGGCAACATGGACTATCGGCGCGCGCTCACCGCCTGCCTGCAGGGTCGCGGCTACAGCGTCGACTGACAGCTCGCCGCTGTAGGACTCTCAGCAGTCCAGATCCCCGCCTGTGCAGCCTAGTTAAATAGGCCTCCAAAGCTATAATTTGGGCGTGTCCTTGCGCCAGGTGTACCAGCGTCCCGCGGCCGAGCTCATCGGCTGCGCCGATTGCGGGCTGGTGCAGATGCTGCCCCCGGTACCTCCCAATGCGATCGCTGAGTGCGTGCGCTGCCATCGGGCCTTCTCGCCACCCGCCCGCGGCAGCATCGATACCGCGCTGGCATTGACCGTCGCAGCGCTGCTGCTGCTGCTGCCCGCAGCAACGCTGCCGCTGATGCGCGTGGTCTCCTTCGGTGTGCCGCGACGCAACTGGTTGCCCACCGGCGTCGAGGCGTTGTGGAACGATGGCTTCGCCTCGCTTTCGATCGTGGTGTGCATCTTCAGCATCGCCATTCCCTTCATCTATCTGGGACTGATGATCTGGGTGTTGGGTGGCATTCGGCTGGGACTTACCGGATCGCTCGGCAAACTGTTTCGCTTGACCGCGGCCTTACGTCCCTGGGTGATGATCGAGGTGTATCTGGTGGGCAGCTGCGTCGCCTACACGCGCCTGGAATCGATCGGCACCGTCAGTGTCGGATCGGGCGGCTGGTGCCTGCTGGCCGCCACACTGGCGGCGGTGCTCGCGACGCTGAAGCTCGATGAGCAATCGGTGTGGGATGCGCTGCCGCCACATCGTCCGCCGAGCGTCGACAAGCGGCAGCTGAGCTGCGAGACCTGTGAGCTGATGGTCGATGTAGAGCACGAACATCGTGCCTGTCCGCGCTGCGGCGCCATCATTCATCGACGCAAGCCCGACGCGATCCAGCGCACCGTGGCACTCGTGATCACCGGCTATCTGCTGTACGTGCCGGCGAATCTGATCCCGGTGCTCAGCGTCGAGCGCTTCGGTCACAATGATCCGAGCACGATCCTCAGCGGCGTGCACGAACTCATTACCAACGGGCTGTGGCCGCTGGCGATCATCGTCTTCACCGCCAGCATCGTGGTGCCGCTGGTGAAGCTCTTCGGCCTGACGCTGATGCTGGTGATGACGCGGCTGCGCACGCGGCGTTGGCTGGTGTTTCGCACCCGCCTGTTTCGCTTCATCGATCGCATCGGGCGCTGGTCGAACATCGACCTGTTCATGATTTCGATCCTGGTGGCGCTCGTGCAGTTCGGAAACCTCACCAGTGTGCGTCCCGAACCGGGCGCCATCGCGTTCGCCGCGGTGGTCGTCATCACGATGATGGCCTCGCGCAGCTTCGACGCCCGGGTGATGTGGGACGCCACCGCTGAGCCGTCAGCCGGTGCGCTGGCATGAGTGAGGCCGACGAGGCGCCGCCGGACGCCAGGCTCCGACCACGCCGATGGTTCTCATGGGTATGGATCGTGCCGTCGGTGGCTGCCGCCATCGTCATCGGGCTTGCGATCCGCGGGCTGGAAGAGCGCGGGCCGCTGATCACGATCTCGTTTACCGACGCCGAAGGCCTGCAGGCAGGCGATACCAAGATCCGCCACAAAGACGTCGACCTGGGCACCGTCGAATCGCTGTACCTGAACCCTGACATGTCGCGGGTGATCGTACGCGTCCGCATGCGTCGCTCGGCGATACCGCATCTGACCGCATCCACGCGCTTCTGGATCGTGCGTCCGCGCGTCGGCTTCGGCGGCATCTCCGGACTGTCGACGCTGGTGTCCGGCTCCTACATAGAAATGTATCCGGGCGACGGCGAGGCGGAACGAAACTTCCAGGGCCTGGACGATCCGCCAGCCATCATTCCCGACACGCCGGGACGCTCGTTTACGCTGCGTGCCAGCGACCTGGGATCCCTGGTCGGAGGCTCGCAGATCTCCTACCGCGGCGTAGCAGTGGGTGAGGTGGAAGGCTTCGCGCTCGACCGCGAGCACCACCAGATCGAGATCTATGCCTTCATCCGCGCACCGTACGAGAGCCTGGTGCATACCGAATCACGCTTCTGGAACTCGGGCGGTGTCGACGTGTCGGTCGGCGTACAGGGCCTGCGATTCCGGGCCTCATCGTGGCAGCAGCTGGTGTCCGGCGGCATCTCGTTCGACACCCCCGACGACGTGCTCCAGAAACCTGCGAGCGATGCCGGCTCGGTGTTTCGGCTGTACGACAACCAGAGCGATGCGGCGCAGGAACCCCGCGGTCAGACACTGGTGTACCGAGTGGATTTTACCGGTCCTGCATCCGGCGGCGTCGGACCCGGCACTTCGGTACAGTTGCTGGGGAGCGGAGTCGGCGTGGTCACCGAGGCCCGCCTGCAGTATGACGATGCCACTGACTCACTGCTCACGCGCGTCACGCTGCAGATCGATCCCAGCCGGGTCGAGGTGGTGCATCGACGCAGCGGCGCAGCCAACGATCCGGTCAGCGCGTTCGGCGCGCGCATCGCGAAACTGGTGGCCCGCGGCCTGCGCGCGCAGCTCACGACCGCGAGTTTCCTCACCGGCCTCAAGGTCATCTCGCTCGACATGGTGCGCGACGCTCCGCCGGCGCACATCGAGCAGGTGGATGGCTATGCCCAGCTCCCGAGCGGCAGCTCCACGGATCTGGCCGATATTCTCGCGAGCGTCAAGAGCATCGTTCATCACGTCGGCGCGGCGACCGCGGGACCTGAACTTGGTCACGCGATCAAGGAACTCGATCGCACGCTCACCAACCTCGATCACGTCACCGCCGAAGTCGAACCGCAGATCAAACCGTTGATCGACAGCCTGCGCGAGACAGCCGACGCTGCACAGCACACCCTGCAGGCCGCGACCAATATGCTCGGCACCAAGGCATCCAGCGGCACCGATCTGCCGCGGCTGATTCGCGAACTCACCGAAGCGGCGCGTTCGATTCGTGCGCTGACCGATTATCTCGACCAGCATCCTGAAGCCCTGCTCCGCGGCCGCAAGGGAGACGACAAATGACCCGCACGTGGCTGCGTCCCGTAGTCCTGCTCGGCTGCTGCGCGCTGTTCGCCTGCGGCTCCAGCCCGCCGACGCGCTTCTACATCCTCAATGAGATCGCGCCGGCGATTCCCGCACCGGCGGCAACCGCGCCGAACCAGATTCCTGTGCGCGTCGAGCCCGTAGCCATCGCTCCGGAACTCGACCGCCCCGAGATCGTCAGCCGCATCGGACCAAATCGCGTGCATGTTGCGGGCTCGGAGCGGTGGGCAGCGCCGCTGGCCGAGCAGATACGCCGCGTCCTATCCGACGACCTGTCAGCACGGCTGCCGCCAGGGTCGGTAGCCGATCCAAACGAACCCAGTACGAAGGACCCGCGCCGGCTGCTGACGATTGCGATTGATGAATTCTACGGTGACGATAGTTGCGCCGTGAACTTGCGTATCAGCTGGTCGCTGACGAATCTGCAGACCGCGAGTCAGCATGGAACCGAACTGGTGCAGGCGCCCGCCAGCGCACCTTGCGCAGGTGAACTGCCCGCGGCAATGAGCCGCGCGCTCGGCATGGTGGCCGACCGGGTGGCAGCGGTAATTGTCGCAGACTGAGATGGCGTCGCGGCGGCAGAAGATGATTCGTTTAGGTCCATCTACACGTCGTCTGATGTGGAGATAGGCATCGAGAAAACAACACAAAAGCCCTTATTGCGTGGACGCCTCAGATGCCCCCAAAGTACCCCCAATATTAGGGATATCTAACGAATCGAAAATAAACCGGCGCATAGCCGGAGAGTAGCGCCAGCCTCCGACGACTCCATCAAGTAGTCCGCGGCACAGCGCTCACAAGAAATTTCTGATAGCAGCGACACTAAGCCACAGATTCCAAGAGGAGTGCTCGGACGAGCCGTGCCAGAACCCGAATTGGCTACCCGCATTAAAGTAAAGAATTAGCGCACTCTTCCGCCGGATTAGATATCCGTTGGTCACAATAGCGACGCCGGCTACCCACCTTGACCGTGATCCGATGGCGTCTTCGCCAGATACTTCTGGTGCTCGTCGGCGCTGAAGCGATTTCCTGCAATGAAATTGCGCGGTTACATTGTCGTGGTCACTCGAACGGTAGACTTTCGGTAGGCGATGACGTCGATCCAGCGGTAGGCCAGCTCCCACTCCTCAGGTCCACTAATTCTAGATTCCCAATCTGATCCAAGCCTGCAGCTACCAATGATGCTATCGAGAAAACCGGCGCTGTTCGCGAAGCCGCAGAGTGCGCGCGTCGACTGTCGTCGTCATGGCAGATGACATAGCTACGCCGCAGGCTCACCGTACTGCCCTGCGTGCACGGGCATCGAGTGTCACTGTCCTAGCGGAAAGATAGACGGTTCGCAGATTTTCCAATCGCCAGCTCCTACCCGAGGTCGTTTTTCGATCCTGGCATTCGCAACAGCGACCTCAAGCAAGAGTGCGAACCTTCGGCTCACGCGCGTAGTAACGCCGGCCAGCGGCTTCGACAAAAGCGTTACCTAGGCCGGTGATGCCCTCGTCCGCTTCGACACCCGCCTTGTCGAGCAACCGCTTGGCCGCCTTAGTGGCGCCGATCGCCTTGAGGTGGCCGAAAGCGTCCATGACGAACTGCACGGCAGCGGCCTCCTTGAGCAGCGCTTGGCAGCCCTTCTCCGACAGCACGATCGCCACGGCGTCGAAGATCTGCGAAGGAGAACCGGCCAGTTGCCCGTCCG
>DATAJH010000177.1:0-8846 GCA_036262215.1 Steroidobacteraceae bacterium | reverse complement strand
GTCACCGAGATGAGCGCCGACATGCAGACCCGGCTGCTTCGATTCCTGGAGACGCGGTGCTTTTTCCGCGTCGGCGGCACACAGGAGATCAGGACCGACGTGCGCGTGGTCGCGGCGACCAACCGCTCGCCGGTGCAGGCGGTGCGCGACGGCAGCCTGCGCGAGGATCTGCTGTACCGGCTGGCTGTGTTTCCGATCACGCTGGCGCCGCTGCGTGAGCGCGGCGAGGACGTGGTGCTGCTCGCCGAGCACTTTCTGAACGAGATCAATGCACGCAATGATACCGCCAAGGTGTTCAGCGCCGGCGCCAAGCAGACCCTGTGTGAATATCGCTGGCCGGGCAATGTGCGTGAACTGAAGAACGCGGTCGAGCGCGCCTACATTCTGTGTGAGCACGAGCTGAAGCTGCAGCCCATGAATCTGCATATGGCCGCCACCGACGGTGCTGCGGCGCACGAGAATACCGACGGCATCTCTGTGCCGATCGGATCGTCGCTGGCGGAGGCGGAGCAATGGCTGATTGAGGCGACGCTGGCGCACTGGGCGGGCAACAAGAATCGTGCAGCGAAGACGCTGGGATGCAGCCTGAAAACGTTGTATAACAAACTAGCAATCTACGGACAACAACAGCAGGGAATGGAAACCCACGCCTGACGGGCGTGAGCTGCCATTGGGATGGTTAACACGATGACTAAGGTATTGCTGGCGGATGACCATGCGATGGTGCGGGCTGGCCTGCGCCAGTTTCTGGTGGACGATCGCAGTATCACCGAGATCGGTGAGGCTGCCTCGGGCAACGAGACGCTGGATAAGTTGCGCGCCGGAAGCTGGGATCTGGTGATCCTGGACATCAACATGCCGGATCGCAGCGGACTGGATATCCTGCGCTACATACGCGCCAGCTATCCGGACACCAAGGTGCTGGTGCTCAGCGGCTTTCCAGAGCGTCAATATGCCATCAACGTGCTGAAGGCCGGCGCCGGCGGATATCTGCCCAAGGAGTGCGCCCCCGAAGAGCTGCTGAAGGCGACGCGTACCGTGATGCAGGGGCGGCGCTACGTCAGCGCCAACCTGGCGGAGCTGCTGCTGTCGGATCTTGACGGCGACAGCGATCAGCCGCTGCATCGTCGACTGTCGGAGCGCGAGTTCCAGATATTCTGCAAGCTCGCCACCGGCCGGGCGGTGTCCTCCATCGCCGATGAGCTGTGCCTGTCGGTCAAGACGGTGAGTACCTATCGCACCCGGATCCTGGAAAAGATGAGCCTGACCACTAACGCCGACATCACCACCTACGCCCTGAGGAACGGAATCATCCAATAGGAGGGCTGCTGTAGGCCACTTCCGATGGCGCCGGCCCGGTGACGCGATTCTAATTCGTAACGCGTACACCACTACTGTTCTGGCTCATGGATGCACACGCAATGTTTCTTGAATCGGCTCATATGAGCTCGCGCAACCTCTCGGTGCTGCTGGTCGAGGATTCGCGCGTGCTGGCCGAGCGGCTGCGCGAGACGGTGCTCAGTGTGCCCGGGGTGCAGCTGGCAGGCACCGTGGACAGTGAGGCGGACGCGGTTGCCGCCCTGCAGCACCACCCGGTCGACGTGTTATTGCTGGATCTGCACCTGCGCCAAGGCACAGGCTTCGGGGTGTTGCGTGCGATTCCGGGCAGCCCGGCCAGGAAGGTCGTGGTCATCGTGCTGACCAATTACGATCTGGCGGAGTACCGGCGCGCTGCGGCGGCGCTCGGGGCGCGGCACTTCCTCGACAAGTTGCGCGACTTCGATCGCCTGCCGACCCTGCTGCAGCAGATCGGCGCCGACATCGACAACGCCGGGGAAAATCCGAACTAGCAGCCGGTAGCCAGCCGCCGGGCGTGCCGTTAGCGGGCGCTCACCGCCGCGTCAACGGCGTGCGGGCCCGAATCCTCTACGATAGACGCCAGCGGCAGGCGAGCGCGCACCCGCGTGCCACCCTGGGGCGGCGACTCGATTTCGTAGGTCCCACCGAAACTGCTCGCGCGATGGCGCATGGTTGCCAGACCCTGCGAGCCGGGCGCTTCGCGTCGATCGGTGTCGATGCCGGCGCCGTTGTCGTCGATCAGGATCATCAGTTCATTGCCCTGCACGGCAACCTCGACGTGAACCTGGGTGGCGCGCGCGTGTTTGACGACGTTGATCAGCGATTCCTGCACCAGCCGAAAGACCATGATCGCGGCATCATCGATCGGCCTCAGGTCAAAGTCCGGATAGACTTCGGTGTAATGCAGCCCGGCGCGGGTACAGGTTTCCTGTGTGATCCACCGAAGTGCCGGCACCAGGCCGATATTGTCGAGCAGCGTCGGGTGCAGGTTTTCAACGGTGCGGCGTTTGAAGCCTACGCCGTCGTCGAGTGCCTTGTTGACCCGCGCCCAGCGAGACTGGATGTCCGGGTTGGCGTCGGGCAGGTGCCGCTGCAGCCAGGATACATCCATCTTAGCCGCGATCAGCAGACCACCCAGCTCATCGTGCAGTTCCCGCGCCAGCGCGGCTTTTTCCTTCTCCGACAGCCGCTGCAGGTGGCTCGAGAGCGCCGACAGCTCGGCGGTGCGGCACCGCACGCGCCGTTCCAGTTCCTCGTTTTCGGTCGCCAGCCGTTCGGTGAGCTCGGCGCGGCGGCGTGCCTGGCGCGCCCACAGCGCCGCCGCAAGTATCAGCAGGGCGATATTGAGCAGTACCACGCCGCCCATCAGGGCGCGCGACACCAGCTGCAATCGCGCGGCACGGGCCAGCGCCACGCTGATCGAGTTGTGCTCCATGTCGCGCAGTCTCGAGACCGCATCGCGAATCTCGCCCATGGTGCGGCTGCCGAGGTCAGTGCGTACCAGCGCCAGCGCCTGCTCCGGGCCCTGCGAACTGTGCAGCGCCAGCGAGGCCGCGAGTTCGCCCAGCTTGGCGCCGACCAGCACGCGCAGATGACGCACCGCGTCGCGTTGATCGACGCTCACCAGCAGCCGGTCATTGTCGCGGAACAGATCGGTAATCTGATTGAGCGTCGGCTCAACCCGATCGCGCGCCGCCTGATAGGGTTGCAGGTACCTGTCGTCGTTGGTCAGGAGAAATCCGCGCTGCCCGGCCTCGGCGTCGGACAGCTCGGTCAGCAATTCCGCCAGCAGCACCTGGCGCTGCTGCGAAAGATTGATGATGCGGTTGATCTGCCGCTGCCCGCTCTGGCCGATTTCCGCGATGACTACCAGCGCCACCAGCATGAGGAATGCAATCGCCAGAGCAATTGCCCGCGATACGCGACCGGAAACTAACATGATCTGTACGCTGTGAGCTGGTTCCTACAGCGCTTGGCGCGCGCTGCCGACAATATAGCCCAATGCACAGTGCCATGCTTGATCGCGACCCCGACCCAATCAGCGCGTGCAGCAACGAGGATGCGCAACGATGTCAGCATATGCAGCCGATCCCGAGCGCGATCGGATTCATCCGTTCCTGAGTGATGTTGCAGAAATCCGCCGGCGGGCGCGCCGGCACATCGAGCAAGGCGCTGCGACCGCGGCTGGTGCCACCGGGCGCGAAGCGGTATTGCAATTACTGAACGCAGCACTGGCCACCGAGCTCGCGTGTGTGCTTCGCTACCGGCGCTACTCCGTCATGCAGACGGACATTGTGCCCGATGCCCTGAAGCATGAATTCACGAAGCGCGCGCAGGAAGAGCAGAGCCACGCGGATCAGATCGCCGCGCACATCGTCGAACTTGGCGGCGAACCGAATCGTGAGCCATCGGGCGCGCCTGATCGCTCCGACATTGGCTACGGCGACGACGAGATGCTGGGGGACATGCTGGCGGAGGACCTGATCGCCGAGCGCATCGCGATCGACACCTACGGCGAGATCATCCGCTACCTGGGCGAGCACGAGCCCGCGACGCGACAGTTGATCGAGAAGATCATGAGTGCGGAAGAGGGACACGCCGAGGAACTCGCAAACCTGCGCGACGACATACGGCGCCGGGAGCGCGCCGCGGCCGCCGCGGGCAACGCCGGCCTTGCGACCGAGGCAATGCGCTGACCCGATCAGGATTTGCGTCCCGGATACATGATCCCGGGGTCAGCCGCGTCGTCACCTTTGGACCGATCGCGGCCACGTTCTTCCGCCAGCGCCAGATCGCGGGCCTCTTTGGCTGAAGCCGGGGCCGCCTCGCGCGCCAGCGCATCCACGTCCGCCTTGGAAACGAAGTCGCTGACCTCGCGCCGATAGCGGCGTGCCGCCTGATAATCACCCTCGCCCTGAACGGCGCCTTTGTCTGTTGCTTTGCGATCCCGACCCGGACGCTTGTCGCTATGCTCGCTCATGTTGCCTCCGCCGATGTTGTGATGGCCGCAGCATAAAACGCGCAATCGGCAGGCGATCGCCGCCGGGGGCGCTATCTGCTGTCGGCGCCCGCCGACTGCGGCGGCGATTCACCGCAATGGTGCGTCGGCAGCAGCAATTGCGCCGTGGAGGTTCAACGGGGAACTGCCGCCCGGGTGCTGCCGACCGGGCCGAAGAGAAGTCCGGTAGGCGCCGCAACCCATTAAAAAAACTGAAGAAAACCGAGATATCGCAGGCAGATCGAGTGCCGGGAAGTCGGTCCGATGAGGGCTGGCATATGGGTTGCATTATTCAAGGCAACAGGCGGTTTCGTCTGCAAGTGCGGCCTTTTAGGCCAACGGCAACGCTGCCGGCAATAGCGCTCATCTCACACCCCCCGCGGTGAGCGCCGAATGTCGGCAGCGTTTTTTTTGCCCTGACGCCGCTGGCCCGCCGCCTGATCTGCCAGCCGCGCCCCCGATGCTAAAGTGCAGGTCTATATAGAAGACCCCAGGGGATGCCGCGGTTTTGCCTGCCAAGCGCCCGCGCCGGCGCGCGCGGTTCATCAGTCTCGATCTGCACAATGTGCGCCTGGCGCTGGCCGGCAAGCCGGTGCTGCGCGGCATTGACTGGCGCATTCGTCCCGGGCAGCGCTGGGTGCTCATGGGCCCGAACGGTTCCGGTAAAACGCAGCTGCTGAAGCTGCTGGCCGGTGACGTGTGGCCCAGTGCCGCGGCCGGATCGACCCGGCGCTACCACTATCGCGGCGAGAGCTTCGCAGATCCGTACGGCATCAAGCAGGAAATTGCCTACCTGGGCGCGGAACGACAGGACCGTTACGAACACTACGCATGGAATCATCGGGTCGAGTCGATCGTCGGTACCGGTGTGAATCGCACCGACATTCCGCTCGCTGCGCTCACCGCACCGGCGCGGCGACGCATCGCGCGGCTGTTGCACCGCCTGCGGATCGAGGCGCTGGCGCAACGTCGTTTCCTGACCTTGTCGTACGGCGAGCGCCGGCTGGTACTGCTGGCGCGTGCGCTGGCATGGCAGCCGAAGCTGCTGTTGCTGGACGAACCGTTCAATGGCCTGGATAGCGTGAATCGCGAGCGCGTGCAGCGCTGTCTGCGCCTGCTGAGCCGATCGCCGCTGCCGTGGATACTGGCGACGCATCGCGCGGAGGACATTCCGGCGTTCGCCACCCACCTGTGCCGGCTGCAGGACGGGCGCGTGAGACTGCAAACGCGCCTGGACGCACGCACGCGCCGCGCCCTGGGGGCAGCGGCGATGGCTCGCACGGCGTTCAGCACGCGCGCGTCGGCAGCGGCACCAGCGGCTTGCGCCGCCGCCGAAGTGCTGCTCGCACTGCGCCATGCATCGGTGTGGCGTGACGGTGTGGTGGCGCTGCGCGATGTCACACTGCAGATTCGCCGCGGCGATTGCTGGGTGGTGCACGGCGCCAACGGCAGCGGCAAGTCGAGCTTCATTCAGCTGCTGCACGGCGACCTGAGTGCGGCCAGCGGCGGCTCGATCGCCCGTGCCGGCATGGTCAGCGGTGTGCCACTCGATCTGTTCAAGCGGCGCGTCGGGTTGGTGACCCCGGAGCTGCAAACGCTGCAGCCGCGCTATCTGCGTGTCGAGGAGGTGGTGGCCTCGGGATTGCATGCCAGCATTGGCCTCAACACAGGTCTGACCGGCGCGCAGCGCGCGCGCGCGACACGCGCGCTGCGCCGGGTGGCTGCGGTTGCGCTGGCTGCGCGCCCCATACGCGAGCTGTCCTACGGGCAGCTGCGTCGTGTGATGTTCGCGCGCGCGCTGGTGCAGCGGCCTGCTATGCTGTTGCTCGATGAGCCGCATGCGGGAGTGGATGCAGCCACGCGTACCAGTCTGCGATCGCTGGTGCAACGGGCCTTCGAATCTGGTGTCACCGTCGTGATAGCGACGCATCACCGCGACGAATGGCCGCGCGGCACCACGCACGAACTCGAGCTTGCCGGGTCGCGGGTGGTATATTGCGGCCCGGTCCGGCAGCCCGGCGCCGCTCACACCAAGCCCCGAACATGAAATTGCGAGCTGCGTTGATCGGCGCCGGCGGCGTCGCGCTGGTCGCGGCGCTGGCTCTCGTGTGGCCCGGCATTGCCGGCCGGCAATGGTCCGGCCCACGGGTGATGGTCAACGGCGGGGATGCCGGCGGTCTGCCGCGCGTGCCGCCGCAGCAGGAGCATCTTGAGGCTTCCGCGCTCGAGGCTGCCAGCCGCGATGCGGCGGCCGAGGGCCTGCAGGCGATGATCGTCGTGCGCCATGACTACATCGTCTATGAGCGCTATGGCCACGGCGTCAATGCCGACACCATGATCGACTCGGGTGCGTTCGCGCAGTCGCTGGTGGCGCTGGCCGCGGGAATTGCCGCGCACGATGCCAGCCTGGCGATGCCGTCGCTGACTGGTTTCGATGCGCAGCGTCTGCGCGCGGCGATCGAGGCGGGCACAGGGCAGAGCTATCCCGACTACCTGTCATTGCGGCTGTGGCGTCGACTCAATGCCGCACCGGCCTGGATCGCATTGCCGGCCGCCGGCGCCGCCGCCCCGGCCGACTGTTGCTTCCATGCGCGCGTGCAGGATTGGCTGCGGGTCGCCATGGTGTTGCTGGATGATGGAAAATTCGAGGGCAAGTCGCTGGTGCCGCCGGGCTGGGTGGAGCGCATGCAGCGTCCGGTGTCGGCGGACCGCGGCGCGGGCTTCGGCATCGAACTCGCCGCCGCGGGGCGCGGGGTCGAGCAATTCGCGGCTGATGACCTGTTCTTTCTTCGCGGGCCCGGGCGCTGGCGGTTATGGATGATCCCGACGCTCAGGCTGGCGCTGCTGTTCGGCTCCAAATCCGCCGCCTCCCCAGGCTGGGACGAGACGCGCCTGCCCAATCTGGTGATACGGGCACTGTCCGAGCGCCCGGCGCAGCGCAGCGGGGGCTCGCAGCTGCAGCAGCTGGTGCCCGGCCATTGAATAGCCAGGGAACATGACGGGCAGAAGACTAAAGCCGTTGCTGGCGCTGTTCATCGTCTGCGTGATCGATGTGCTCGGATTCGGCATCCTGATTCCGCTGATTCCATACATGGCAGTGCAGTTCGGGGCCACGCCGACCCTGAACACGTGGATTCTGGGAATCTATTCCGCCAGTCAGCTGCTGGCTGCGCCGCTGTGGGGACGGCTGAGCGATCGGTGGGGCCGGCGCCCGATTTTGCTGACCAGCATGCTCGGCGCCTGCGCTTCCTACGTGATGCTGGCCTTTGCGCATTCCATTGCGGCACTGTTCCTGGCGCGAGCGCTGGCCGGCGCCATGGCCGGCAACCTGGCGGCGGCCATGGCCTATGCCTCCGACATCAGCCAGCCGGCGGATCGCGCCGCCACCATGGGCACGGTGGGTGCGGCCATCGGCATTGGCTTCATGCTCGGGCCGGCGATCGGCGGCGCACTGGCGGGCGAGCACGTGCAGACGGTGAGTTTTCTGCGGCCGGCGCTGGCATCGGCATCGCTGAGCGTGCTGGCGATGCTGCTGGTGTTATTCCTGCTACCCGAGAGCAACACTGCGCAACACCGCGGCGCGCACCTCCCGGGCACCCGGCGAGTGCATGCATGGCAGCTGCTGCGTATGTTGCCGGCACTGCGCTGGCTGACGCTCGCCACTTTGCTGGTGACGTTTTCGCAATCGACGCTGGAATCGATCTTCGCGATCTGGGCCATGGACCGCTATCACGTCGGTCCGCGCACGGTCGGTATGGCGCTGTTCGCGCTCGCCATCGTGGCCGTGGCCATGCAGGGCGGATTGATGCGGATACTCGCGCCGCGCTTTGGCGAAACCCGGCTTGCGATCGGCGGGATAGTTGTTCTGGCGGCGGGAGTCATCAGCGTGGCGTTCGGCGGCGCGCTGCCGCTGGTGATCATCGGCTTGATGGCCTGTGGGCTGGGAGTCGGCCTGTTCGGCCCGAGTGGTTCCGCGCTCGCCTCAGGTGAAGCGCAGGCCCACAACCGGGGTGCGGTGATGGGCACCTACCAGTCGGGCACGTCGCTGGCACGAGTGCTCGCGCCGTTCGCGTCCGGCCCGACGTACATGCACCTGGGGGTCAGCGCGCCATTTCTGCTCGCCGGCCTGGTGACCTTGCAGGCGCTGTGGTGCATTCTCGGCGTGCGACGCGTGCACGCCGCGCAGCAGCTGGCCGGTGATTCCCCTGACCGCCGACGGAGGATACGATGACTGCGGGGATCTACACTCTGGGCGAGCGGCGCCTGGTGACCGCGGGCGATGATTTCTACATCGCGCCCGGCGCGCAGGTGATCGGATCGGTGCTACTCGGCGCCGGAGCAAGCCTGTGGTTCAACTGCGTGTTGCGCGCCGACGACGAGCGCATCGATATCGGCGGCGGCAGCAACGTGCAGGATGGCAGCGTCATCCATGCCGATGCCGGTTCGCCCACGATAGTCGGGCGCGAGGTCAGCGTCGGCCACATGGTAA
>DATAJH010000176.1:0-1912 GCA_036262215.1 Steroidobacteraceae bacterium | reverse complement strand
GCTGCTCGATGCCTCCTTCAGCCCGGTGCGCCGCGTGACCTACTCGGTCGAAGCCGCGCGCGTCGAGCAGCGCACTGATCTGGACAAGCTGATCATCGACATCGAGACCAACGGCACCATCGAGCCGGAAGAGGCGATCCGCCGCGCCGGCGGCATCCTCAAGGACCAGCTGTCGGTGTTCGTGGACCTGCAGGGCGAGGACGAGGCGGTCGCTAAGACCACCGAGATGCAGTTCGATCCGATCCTGCTGCGGCCGGTGGACGAGCTCGAGCTCACCGTGCGCAGCGCCAACTGCCTCAAGGCGGAGAACATCCACTACATCGGCGACCTGGTGCAGCGTACCGAAGTGGAGCTGCTGCGCACCCCGAACCTCGGCAAGAAGTCATTGACCGAGATCAAGGAAGTGCTGCAGAGCCACGGCCTGATGCTGGGCATGCGGCTGGAAGGCTGGCCGCCGGCCGGCCTGCGCCACGACGAGGAAAGCAGCAGCGGGCTGATCTGACAGCCACCGTATCGGGCACCGCCGGTGCGGCGGTGCGCTGCTGTTCATTCGATTCTTAGAGAGTAGTCATGCGTCACAAGCTTTCCGGCCGTCAACTGTCCCGTAATGCCCCGCACCGTCACGCGATGCTGCGCAATATGGCGGCCTCGCTGCTGCGGCACGAGACCATCCGCACCACACTGCCCAAGGCCAAGGAGCTGCGGCGGGTGGTCGAGCCGCTGATCACGCTGGCCAAGACCGATACCGAAGCGCGCCGGCGCCTGGCGTTCGCGCGGCTGCGCGACGTGGTGGTGGTGACCAAGCTGTTCGACGACCTGGGCCAGCGCTTCAAGGCCCGCCCCGGCGGCTATACGCGCATCCTGCACCTGATGCGCCGTCCCGGGGACGCCGCTCCAATGGCGCTGATGCAGCTGGTGGACGGGCCGGCCGGCGCGGCGGTCACGGCCGACAGCGACCAGAAGGCGGCCAAGCCTGGCAGCCCGCGCAAGAAGAAGGCGACCAGGAAGGCAGCCGAGCCGGTGGCTGCCGCGCCGGAAAAGGCGGCCCCGAAGAAGAAGCGCACGCGTAAGAAAAAGACGGCCGCCGCCTAGAGCGGCCGCCGGCGATGGCCGGCGGTGTTGCGGGTCTGGCGAGCCGCTGCAATCGATAGTCGATGAGGGAGTATCTGCAATGAGCATGGCGTCAGAATTCAAAGAATTCGCGATGAAGGGCAACGTGGTCGATCTGGCGGTCGGCGTGATCGTCGGCGCCGCGTTCGGCAAGATCGTGTCCTCGCTGGTTGGCAATGTGGTGATGCCGGTACTGGGCAAGCTGATCGGCGGCTTCAACTTCTCGGATCTGGCGATCAGCCTGGGCACCGACCCGGCAGGCAAAGCCGTCGCCGTCAGCTACGGCGTATTCCTGCAGAGCATCTTCGACTTCGTGATCATCGCCGTGGTGCTGTTCATGGCGATCCGGGGCATCAATCGGCTGAAGAAGCCGCCGCCGGCCGCGCCCGCAGCACCGCCCCCGCCGACGCGCGAGGAACAGCTGCTCACCGAGATCCGCGACCTGCTCGCCAAGCACTAGCGCGCGCCTGGCACACTATTCGCGAGCGCTGCCCCATGCGCCTGCGACAAGCGCGGCAGTTTAAAATGTGCTGAATAAACTATAGAATTCGAAATCGGGTGTCACAGGCCCCCGACAAACTAGTTTGCACACTCATATATCAGCTCGGTCATTTCATACCAATTTGGGGATTCATCGATGAATACAAAGCTTGCTCTTAGCGCTCTTGCAGCCTCGGCGGTCATGCTGACCGCATGCAGCAGCTCGGAAACCCCGGCTCCGGCTCCGGCCCCCGCTGCCCCGGCAATGGCGCCGGCTGACAGCAGCAGCAGTGGCGCGATGGCCGCTCCGGCCGACGCCAGC
>DATAJH010000175.1:0-23778 GCA_036262215.1 Steroidobacteraceae bacterium | reverse complement strand
ATGTCGGCCGATCCGGGCGATCCGCTGCAGTTTGCACGCTTCGCGCAGGCGCACGATCCGGCGCTCGCCGCGCAGCGGTTTCTGCCGCGCGAGCTCTACGGCGAGTATCTGCAGCAGCTGCTGCGCCAGGCGGCGCAGACCGCAGCCGCCCAGGTGACATTCGAGTCCGTGCGAGGCGATGCCACTACGCTGCATCGCATCGACAGCCACGGACCTTACCTGATCGGCTTTTCGGACCGGCGGCAGCTGCTGGCCGACGAGGTGGTACTGGCCTGTGGTGATCCGCAGCCGGTGGATTCGCCGTGGCTCTCCGGCATCGCCGGGCATCCTTCTTATGTATGCGACCCGCACTGCGACGCCGCGCTGCGCGCTGATGGCAAACGCATGTTGCTGATCGGCACCGCACTGACCATGGCCGACGTCGCAGTCGCGGCCGTGGCGCACAATCCGTGCATCGAGCTGCACGCGCTGTCGCGCCATGGCCTGCTGCCGGCAGTGCAAAGCGGCGCTGCGACCCACAGCGCCGATGCCGTGACCGACTTTCGGCCGTATCTTGCCGATGGGCCGGTCGGTGCCTTGCATCTGTTGCGCGCTTTTCGTGCACTGCTGCACGATCTGCAGCGACGCGGCGGTGATTGGCTCGACGCGGTGAATGCGGCGCGCTTGGCCGCGCCGGCGCTCTGGCAGCGCATGCCGGCGGCCGAGCGCCATCGCTTCCTGCGCCATCTGCGCGTGTACTGGGATGTACACCGTCACCGCATGGCGCCCGCGACCGGCGCACAGCTGGCGCAGCTGCGTCAGGCCGGTCGGCTGCAGATTCACGCCGGCCACATGCTTACCATCGAAGACGCCGGCGGCTCGCTGCGCGTGCGCTGGCGGCCGCGGGGCACCACCGCGCTACGC
Organism: Steroidobacteraceae bacterium; assembly: GCA_036262215.1. Taxonomy (GTDB): domain Bacteria; phylum Pseudomonadota; class Gammaproteobacteria; order Steroidobacterales; family Steroidobacteraceae; genus FEN-1191. The sequence continues at coordinate 22,875 of DATAJH010000175.1, read as the reverse complement.
GAACTCACGTTCGATCGGGTGATCGACTGCAGCGGCAGTGCGCGGCGCCTGGAGCGGACCCAGGATCCCCTGCTGCGTGGACTGATTGCAACCGGTCTGGCGGTGCCCGATCCGTTGGGCCTGGGCTGGCTGACCGGGGCGCATGGCGCACTGATCGATGGCGATGGCCGCACCGCGAGGCACCTGCACTATCTGGGGCCGATGCTGCGCGCCGATCACTGGGAGGCAACCGCGGTGGGCGAACTACGCCTGCATGCGCAGCGACTGGCGGCTGAGCTGGTGCGAAACGACGCGCGAGCGGGCGCTGCCTCGGCTACCGGCTACTCTACAAACCACTCCATGAGCTGCACCAGCCCGCGGCTTTGACCAGCTTGCCCGGGAACAGACTGCAGCTGCCCTGCGCGGCGCCAGCCGCGGCTCCATAGAGCGAACAATTCGAGCAGTCGGCGCCTGATGCAGCATCCTTGGCGCGGCTTGCATCCTCAACGTAGTGCACGGCTTTTGCCGCCGGATCCTGTTCGCTGATCAGCGGCAGCGCCGCCGCAGCGGCCGGCGGTGCCTCGCACAGCGCCAGCGGCGCCAGTGACAGGCCGAGTGCGGCGCGCCGCAGCAGCGCGCGCCGGCCCGGGTTTCTGGGCTCATTCATGCCATGGCTCCGGTGGCGGACGAATCAACCTGCAGCACGATCTTACCGATGTGGCGGCTGCTTTCCATCAGACGATGGGCCTCGCAGGCCTGCTCGAGCGGAAAAGTGGCGGCCAGGTGAGTGCGTATTCGACCGGCAGCGAATCCGGGCCAGATCTCGCCTGCCAGCGCGTCACGAATCGCCGCTTTCTCCTCTGTGCTACGCGGCCGCATGGTGGAGCCCGTGACACGCAGGCGCTTGACCATGATCGGCGTGAAATCCAGTTCGCAGCGGCTGCCCAGCAGGAACGCGATGAAGACCAGCCGGCCGTCGCGGCGCAACAGCGCGACGTTCCTGGGGATATAGCTGCCGCCGACCATATCCAGCACCACGTCCACGCCCGCGCCCGCGGTGAATTCCCGGGTACGCAGCACAAAATCCTCGGTGCGGTAGTTGATCGCCTCGGCAGCGCCGAACTCACGACAGAAGCGCTGTTTGTCTTCGTTGCCTACGGTGACGATGGCCTGCGCGCCGACATGCCGCGCCAGCTGAATGGCCGCCAGACCGATGCCGCTGGAACCGCCGTGGATCAGTACGCGCTCACCGGAGTGCAAGCCCGCCAGGTCGATCAGATTTGCCCATACGGTAAACCAGTTCTCCGGCAGTCCTGAGGCCTCCGCGAGACTCAGGCCCGACGGGATCGGCAGCGCATGGCGCGCGGGGGCGACGCACAATTGCGCGTAGCCCCCGCCCGGCACCAGTGCACACACGGCATCGCCCAGCCGCCACTGGCTCACATCGGCACCGAGGCCCACCACGCGACCGGCGACCTCCAGGCCCAGAACGGGCGAGGCGCCCGGCGGCGGTGCGTAGCGTCCCATCCGTTGCAGCACATCGGGTCGGTTCACGCCGGCGTAATGAACTTCAATCAGTATTTCGCCGGCGGCAGGCACCGGACTGGGTCCTTCGGCCAGGTGCAGACTCTCGGCCGTGCCCTCGGGACCGTAGGTGATGAATTTCATCGGTCGATCATTCCACGCGCGCTATCGATTTGACAATGTGTGGTGCGCTTCTATTGCGGCGCGACACCGGTATGCAGATCTGCGAACGGTATCGTATCGGTCAGCGCCCGCCACGATTGACGATGGGAGCCGGGCATCGACCACAGGAACAGTCCATGGGCAAGCAACACAGCGCCGGCGAACAGGCTTCGGGTTTGATCGACCGATTGTCGGGCAAGGGCAGCGCCGTGTTGAGTGCTGCGGCCGCCGACGATCTGCTCGCGGTCAGCGGCCTGTCACGCAAAGAGGTCGAGCGACTGGTGGCGGAGGCGTACCGACGCCAGGGCTATCAGGTCGATAACCTGGGCGGATCCTCTGGTGATTCGGACGCCGGCATGCTGCTGACCAAGGCGACGCAACGCGTGCTGTTGCAATGCAAATACTGGAAAACGCGCAAGCTCGCCGAAATGCCGGTACGTGAACTCTATGGAACGATGGCGGCGCAGAACGCGAATGCCGGCATCCTGATCACCTCCGGCAGCTTCACGCTCGAAGCCAGCCGCTTCGCCGGCTATGGACGCATCCAGCTGATCGATGGACCGCGGTTGCTGGGGATGCTGCGCCAGGGCGCGGCCACGCAGGCGGCGGACGCCTCTGGCCGCCCGGCAGCGCGGGCCAGCTCGGCCGCGCGCTAGAGCCGCGCCGGCGCCGCAGGAACGAATTATAAAAAACTCTTAATGCGTTCTTAATCAAGGACGCGGAACTGAGCGTTGCAACTGCGCACTAATCCCGGGAACCGCCGGGAGGTCAGTCCGCAATGTGCCGGTTACGGGTCGAACTGTTTGGCATTGCCGCCAGCACGCTGCTCATCGTGGGCTGCAACGGCAGCTCGCTCGACGGCAGCGATACCGGCAGCACCCCCACCAACGCTTCCGCGACCGGTGTCTGGAGCGGCAGCGATTCGGTCAGCGGCCTTGGGATCACAGCGCTGATCAACTCGTCCGGCCAGGCGAACTTCATCCGCAGCGACGGGGTGCAGTTCGTCGGTAGCGTGCAGGTGTCGGGCGATGCCATTGCCGGCACCGTGGGCGTCTATAGCAATTTTGGCACCGCATTCGCCGACGCTTCGACCCACGGCCTGGGCACCCTGAACGGCAGCGTGACCAGCGCCGGCGCAATGACCGTCAGCCTGAGTTTCACCACTGACGCCGGTACTGCCGCGAGCGGGAATTGGTCGCTGTCGTTCGATACACTCACCAGCAGCGGCTCGTCTCTCACTGCCATCAGCGGTAACTATACCGACGGCACGACCGGAGCCACCGTGTCCATCAGCGGCGCAGGGCAGATGAACAGCCAGGATGCGGCCACCGGCTGCGTCCTGAACGGCTCGCTATCGACCATGGCTGGCAGCATCGACGTCTACCAGGTTGCCTACAGCTATGAAAACTGCAGCGGTGCGCCGGCGGTGCTCAACGGCGTGCCGTTCACCGGGCTGGCGGTGCTCAACGGCAACGCCTCGCCGGCGCAGGTGATCATCGGTGTGAGCGGCCAGTCAACTGCTTCGGGATCGACCGTCTATTACGGCATCGTCTCCTATCTGGACGGCAGCTGAGCCGCGGCCGCGACCTGCTCGATGGCCGCGATCCAGCGGCGCTGCTCGGCCTGCGGCAGGAATGACGCCTCGATGGAATTGCGCGCCAGCAGCGCCATATCGGCCTTCGACAAATCCAGCGCCTGCTGGACCGCGAGGTAATTCTCCAGTACGTAGCCGCCAAAATACGCCGGATCGTCCGAATTCACGGTGACGCACACGCCGAGTTGCAGCAGACGCTTGAGGTTGTGCGCTTCCATGCGATCGAACACGCGCAGCCTGATGTTCGACAACGGGCACACCGTCAACGGCACACGATCGTGCACCAGGCGCCGGACCAGCTCCGGGTCCTCTTCGCAGCGCACCCCATGATCGATGCGGCGCACCTGCAGCACGTCCAGCGCCTCACGGATGTAATCCGCCGGGCCTTCCTCCCCGGCGTGCGCCACCGCCAGCAGGCCTGCGCGCCGCGCCCGATCGAACACGGCGGTGAATTTTGCCGGCGGGTGACCGGCTTCCGAGGAATCCAATCCGACCCCGGCAATGACATCCCTGAAGGGCAGTGCCTGCTCCAGCGTGAGCATCGCGTCCTCGGCGCTCAGGTGACGCAGAAAGCACAGGATCAGGCGGTGGGTGATGCCCAGCTCGCGCTGTGCCTCCAGCAAGCCGCGCTGGATGCCGCCGACCACGCTGGCGAATGGCACCCCGCGCTGCGTGTGGGTCTGCGGATCGAAGAAAATCTCCACGTGCACTACGCCCTGCTGGTGCGCCTTGCGCAGGTAGGCCGCGGTCAGCGCGTGGAAATCGGCTTGGTCACGCAGCAGCTCGGCGCCGGCATAGTAGATATCGAGGAACGATTGCAGATTGGTGAACTGATACGCCTGGCGCATGGCCTCGATACCGGCGTAGGGCAGCACCACGCCGTGTTTCGCGGCCAGTTGAAACGCCATTTCCGGTTCCAGCGTGCCCTCTATATGCAGATGCAGCTCCGCCTTGGGCAGCGAAACGATGAACTGTCGCATCGACTCGGGCACCGGGGTCGGCAGGTCCGGTCAGTGAAGTTTGAGCCGCGGGCGCAGAATGCGCGCCACGTGGCCTACGAGAATGAGTGCGGTGCCGCGCAGCCAGCCGTGTATGGCCAGCAGATGCATGCGGTACAGGGACATATAGACGAAGCGCGCCAGCCGCCCTTCGATCGCCATGCGGCCGCCAACCAGATTACCCATCAGACTGCCCACGGTCGAATAGCGGCTCAGCGACACCAGCGAGCCGCGATCAACGTACACGTAGGCTCGCAGCGGCTTGCCGCGCAGCAGCCGGTCTATGTTGTGGAACACGGTACTCGCCATCTGGTGCGCGGCCTGGGCCCGCGGCGGCACCGGCCGGTCGGATCCGGGCAGCAGGCAGTAGCAGCAGTCACCCATGGCAAAGATCCGGTCATCGCGCGTGGTCTGCAGTGTCGGTCGCACTACCAGCTGACAGGAGGGCGTGCTTTCCAGATCGCCGATGCTCCTGAGGTTGTCGGCGCCGCGCACGCCCGCCGCCCACACCTTCAGGTCGGCCGCGATGGTCTCGCCGGATTGCGTCACGATCCATTCCGGCGTGACGCTGGTTACCCGGGTAGCGGTCATTACGCGCACTCCGAGCGCCTCGAGCTCTTCACGCGCCGCGTCCGCCAGCCGCTGCGGCAGGGCGGGTAGAATTCGGGCACCGGCTTCGATCAGCGTGACTTTGAGACGACTTTCGTCGAACACCTCCAGTCCGTAGTAGCGCAGCGCCGAGGCCGCGTTGTACAGTTCGGCCGCAAGTTCGACCCCGGTGGCGCCGGCGCCGACGATCGCGATGCGGACGAACTGCTCGGTATCGGCATTCTCGCTCAATGCGCGCGACACCCGCAGGCAGTGATTCAGCAGCTTGTTGCGAAAGCGATCCGCCTGCGCGCGATCGTCGAGGAACAGGCAGTTCTGCGCCACCCCGGGAGTGTTGAAATCATTGGTGACCGAACCGATGGCGATCACCAGGTAGTCGTAGCCAGTGCGATGTCGCCCGATGAGCTCGCGCCCATCCTCGTCGATCAGCGGCGCGACCACGATCTCGCGCGACGCGCGATCGATGCTCTCCATCGCGCCGTAGAAGAAGCGGTATCCCCATCGATGACAGTGGCTGCGATAGCCGACCTCATCCAGATTGGCGTCCAGCGAACCGGCGGCCACCTCGTGCAGCAGCGGCTTCCAGATGTGCGTCAGGTTCCTTTCGACCAGCAGGATGTCGTGGCGCTTGCGGCCGTACCTGGCACCGAGGCGCGTGACCAGTTCGAGCCCGCCGGCACCGCCTCCTACGACGACGATCTGGGTCTTTTTCACCTGGCTGGAATGTGATCCTTGAGATTGAGCGCGCCCATCTGCGTCCGGCGTCCATGTTAGCGCGAAATGATCGCGGCGCGGATCTTCCGCAGGCGGTGCCGCGGTCTATACTTGGCTCATTGCCGCCGCTGCGCGGATGCCATAGACAACGGAAGATACCCGGATGAGCTGGTGGGGCTGGATGATCGGCGGTGCCGTATTGCTCGGCGCAGAGCTCGGCTTCGTGAACGCGCAGTTCTACCTGGTGTTCGTCGGCGGCGCGGCCCTGCTGGTGGGCCTGGTGTGCGCCGCAATGCCGGGGCTGGCTCCGGCGGCGCAGTGGGCCATGTTTGCGATCCTTGCCGTGCTGTCGATGGTGGCGTTTCGCAGCCGGCTCTACCGGCGGCTGCGCGGCCATTCACCGGCGGTGCAGTGGGGCCCGACCGGCGGCGTGCTCACGCTGTCCGAGGCGCTCGATCCGGGGCAGAGCTGCCAGGTCGAGCACGGCGGTAGCTTCTGGACGGTGCGCAACGACTGCGCGCTGCCGCTGGCCGCCGGCAGCCGGGCGCGCATCAGCAGTGTGCAGGGGCTGACGCTGCTGGTGCGGCCCGACGCTTGAGGAACCTCGCCAAGGAATTTTCCCATGTACACCTCGTACGTTTTCGTCATCCTCGCCATCGTGGTCGTGATCGTGGTTGGCAAGACCGCGACCGTGGTTCCGCAGCAGAGCGCGTACGTCATCGAGGCACTGGGCAAATACAGCCGCACGCTGCATGCCGGGTTTCACATCCTGATTCCGTTCGTCGAACGGGTCGCCTATCGGCACAGCCTCAAGGAACAGGCGCTGGACGTGGCCGAGCAGATCTGCATCACGCGCGACAACGTGCAGGTCGGTGTCGATGCCGTGCTGTACATGCAGGTGCTCGATCCGCATCTGGCCTCATACGGCATTACCAACTACAACTTTGCCATCGCCCAGCTGGCGCAGACCACGCTGCGCAGCGAGATCGGCAAGATCGAGCTCGATAGGACCTTCGAAGCCCGCGGCATCATCAACGCCAATGTCGTGGCCGAACTCGACAAGGCCTCAGTGGCCTGGGGCGTAAAGGTCATGCGCTACGAGATCAAGAATATCGCCCCGCCCAAGGACGTATTGTCGGCGATGGAAAAGCAGATGCGCGCCGAGCGCGAAAAGCGCGCCGTGGTGCTGGCCTCGGAGGGTGAGCGCGATGCCAAGATCAATGCCGCCGAGGGCGACAAGCAGCGCGTCATCAAGGCCTCTGAGGCCAACAAGCAGCAGCAGATCAACGAAGCGGAAGGCCAGGCGGCCGCGATTCTCGCGGTCGCGACCGCGACCGCTGCGGGGCTGCGCAGCGTCGGCAGCGCGCTGAGCGAGCGCGGCGGCGCCGAGGCGATGCAGCTGCGCATCGGCGAGGAGTACGTGCGTCAGTTCGGAAAACTTGCCAAGGAGAGCACCACGCTGGTGGTGCCCGGCAACCTGAGCGATCTGGCTTCAGTAGTCAGCATGGCGACCAGCATCCTGCGCAAGACGCCCAGCGCCTAGGCCTGCGGCCGACGCACCGGCTGTTAGTTCTTGAGCCGGTATCCGGTCTTGAAGATCCAGCTCACCAGCAACAGGCACAGCGCGAGAAAACCCAGCGTCATCCCCAGGCTGATCGCAACGCTCACGTCGGAGATGTCGTAGAAACTCCAGCGGAAGCCGTTGATGAGATAGACCACCGGATTGAACAGCGTGAACGCGCGCCACGCCGGCGGCAGCATGCTGATCGAATAGAAGGCGCCGCCGAGAAACGTCAGCGGCGTGATCACCAGCATAGGAATGAATTGCAGGTGCTCGAAGCCATTGGCCCAGACGCCGATGATGAATCCGAACAGGCTGAAGCTGCTCGCGGTCAGCAGCAGGAATGAGATCATCCAGACCGGGTGCACGATCCGGATTGGTACGAATATGGAAGCGGTGGCCAGGATGATGAGGCCCAGGATGATCGACTTGGTGGCCGCCGCACCGACATAGCCGAGTACGATTTCCAATGCCGACACCGGCGCCGACAGCAGTTCGTAGATGGTACCGGTGAACTTCGGAAAGTAGATGCCGAAGGACGCGTTGGAAATGCTCTCGGTGAACAGCGACAGCATGATCAGTCCCGGCACGATGAAGGCGCCGTAGGACACGCCGTTGATCTGCGAGATGCGCGAGCCGATAGCGGAGCCGAACACCACGAAATACAGCGAGGTCGTGATCACCGGCGTCACGACGCTCTGCAGCAGCGTGCGCCGGAAGCGCGCCATCTCGAACCGGTAGATCGCGCCGACGCCACGCCGATTGAAGGCCAGTTGATTCACGGCCGCAATCCGCCGCGATCGCTGACCAGGCTGACAAAGATGTCTTCCAGCGAACTCTGGTGGGTGTTCAGATCCTTGTAGCCTATCCCTAAGTCACCCATGCGCCGCAGCAGGGCGGAGATGCCGGTACGCTCGGCGTTGATATCGAAACTGTATTGCAGCTCGTTGCCGTCGGCCGTCAGCTGCAGCCGCCAGTCGCCCAGCCCGGCAGGGATCTCGGTCATGCGCTCCTGCAGCTGCAGTGTGAGCTGCTTCTTGCCGAGTTTTTTCATCAGCGTGACCTTGTCCTCGACCAGGATCAGCTCGCCCTTGCTGATCACGCCGATGCGATCCGCCATCTCCTCGGCCTCTTCGATGTAGTGCGTCGTCAGAACGACGGTGACGCCGCTGTCACGCAGGCCGCGCACCAGGGCCCACATGTCGCGCCGCAGTTCCACGTCTACGCCTGCCGTCGGTTCGTCCAGGAACAGGATCTCCGGCTGGTGCGACAATGCCTTGGCGATCATCACGCGCCGCTTCATGCCGCCCGACAGGGTCATGATCCGATCGTTGCGCTTGTCCCACAGCGACAGATCGCGCAGCAGCTTTTGCAGAAATGCCGCGTCCGGTTCACGTCCGAACAGCCCGCGGCTGAACTTCACCGTCGCCCACAGGGTTTCGAAGGTGTCGGTGTTCAGCTCCTGCGGTACCAGTCCGATCCGGGTGCGGGCGGCGCGGTAATCGCGCACGATGTCGAAGCCGTCGACCACCACCTCGCCGGCGCTGGCGGTGACGATGCCGCAGACGATGCTGATCAGGGTGGTCTTGCCGGCGCCATTGGGGCCGAGCAGCGCGAATATCTCGCTCTTGCGGATCTGAAGATTGATGTTCTTCAGCGCCTGCAGACCCGAGGGGTAGGTCTTGGTCAGGTGGGAGATCGATAGTGCCGGCGTCATGATTGCGACTTTAGCGCAACCGTGGCGCCGTCAAAGTCACAATTGCCTGGAAATCGTAAAGCGCGCCATGATGGGCTCGAGCGGATGCTGGTGCACATCGGCCCGCCCCTCAGGGTAGGCCTCGATCTCGGATCTGAGCCGATCGACATACCAGAACTCGGCCGCTGCCGCGTGGGTATTGAGGATGTTGTAGATGCCAAGAGAGGCGCCCCAACCGGATCGGAACGCGTAGTGGGCATCGGCATTGAGCTCGCCGAAGCCCTTGCCATCGATCTGACCGAGCGCGGTCGGGGCGTTTGCGCATGATGTCGCACCCGGGAAATCGTGGGTGGCGGCTGAATTGACGCAGGGTCCGGAGGAGAGCGGATAGTTGCCCAGAAAGCGGTAGTTCAGGCCGCCGCGCCAGGGGCCGAGATGGGACAGATACAGCGCCGCAGAACCGGTCGCGTAGGGTGCGTCGGTGATGTAATTGCCCAGGTGCCCGGTGCCGTCGTCAAACGCGTGGGTGAAGCGCGTGTGGTCGCCGGAGAAGCTGCCATAGAATTCGAGCCAGCGACGGATCTGATAGGTGATGTTGATTTCATACCCATAGCGGCGACTGGGGGGGCCGGCCGTGTCCATGCCGACATCCGGGTCAATGGTGGTCTCGGACTGTTGCCACAGGTTATAGACCGCGAAGGTCAAGGCGATACTGCGGGCAATTTCGGTGCGCACGCCCACTTCCTCGCCGTCCAGCTTGGCGAGCAGGGGTGTGTTCGGCAAGCCAAGGTCCACGCTCCGGTCCTGATTGACTCCGCGCAGGTCCGCGCTGTGAAACCCCTGGCCGGCGGCCAGGTAGAACTCGAGGTAGTTGGTCGGCGTGTAAATCAGGCTCGCCTTGGGCTGCAGCAGTGACTGTTGCTTCGTGCCGCCGTTGGTATACCCGGCGGTTTCGTGCAATGCCGCCAGATAGTCCACGTCGGTGCCGTGCTGATAGTCATCGCGAACACCGAGCAGGCTGCGCAACGTCGAGGTCCAGTGTGTGATTGCCTGCAGATACGCCGCGCCGGAGAACAGATACACCTGATCGTTATTGGAAAAAGACGCAGGATCACCTGCCGGGGGCGGCGATAGCGACACTTGGCCCTCGCTGGGCAGACGTCCCACGCCCAGCAGGTCGTAACGGGTGAGCACGCCGACCGCAACCTCGTTCTGAATCGGTCCCAATGCGACCGGCAGCGTGTAACTCGCCGCGCCGCCGAGCTCATGGCGATTCTCAAACTGATCTTCCTGATCGCCGTGAATCGGATCGAACAGGTCGTGCGTGAAGTCATTGAAGAGATGCAGTTGGTTGTAGATGAAGAACGAGCTGACCGAGAATTCTCCTGCTGCCACAGCTTTGTGATATTCGATCGACAGGCTCGCGCGCTGCGCGTGGCCGCCGTCGGTTGGATCGAGCGTACCGAAGCGATCGGGGACAAACCCTTCCGTAATGGCGCGGACCGGGATGTCGGTCGTGTTGGTCCACAGCTGGTGATAGAACATGCTGGTGATTGAATAGCCGTTGTGTTCATCCCCATCGCTGTAGCGCAGCACCAGGTTTTCCTTGCGCGCATCATCGGGGGTGAGAAACGGACCGTCGTAGTGCTGAAATTCCGCCGCCGCCAACAGCTGTCCGCTGCCCAGGGCTTGCGAGCCGGCAGCGAAGTAGCGCTGATAATCGAGTGTGCCGACGGTCGCTGAGACTTGATCGGGAATTGTGTCCCGATAGCTCATCCGCACAGATCCGACGGCGCCGAAGTCGCCAACGCTGGGGTAGTAGGGCCCCTTGGTGTAGCTGATCCCGTCTGCCAGCTCGGGAATCATGAAATTCAGGTCGGTGTAGCCCTGACCGTGCGCATGGGTCGGCTGGTTGATCGGCATGCCGCAGACGTAGGTCTCAAGATCCGTGCCGTGATCCAGGTTGTAGCCGCGCATCAGATATTGATTTGCCTTGCCCTCGCCGCTATGCAAGGTCACGATCAGGCCGGGTACGGTTTCCAGCAACTGACCGGGGCGGTACGCGGGTGTCAGCTGCAGCTCCTGGTCGGCGACCACCCCTTCGCTGGCGCTCGAGGCCGTTCCGAGCAATTCCAGGCGCTCGGCTGTGACGGTGACCTCCTGCAGTGTCTGGCCGTAGTTGCCGGCCGCGTCGGCCACCACAGTGTCTGCCACCACCGTGTCTGCCACCGCTGGAACGTTGAATCCGAGACCACACAAGCCGGCCGCGGTGCCTACACCGCACAGCAGCGTGCTGCGCGTGCTACGACATCGGCCCGCCACAAAGCGATCAATCGGCATGCTGGCCTGGCTTCGATGGATAAGATGAATCAGCTAGACGTAATACGTCGCCGCCAGGACAGCGGATGCAGGTATGTAAGAAGAATCAAAAGTACTTCATACATCATCAGCAGCGTGGTTGACAAGATTCAAGGGCGACAGACCATTTTCAGCGGCTGCCGGTCGGGTGCGACCAGAGCTTGCGTTCAGACTCAGTGGCGCGGCGTCAGGTGTCGATGCCTGGTGCCATCGTGCTTATGTGCCTCTCCCAGATCGACGCTGACCAGATTAAGCTGACCATGACGTACACCACGTTCGGCGATGATCTTCTCGGCGAATTGGCGCACGGTTTTCGCGGGACCCTTGAGGGCCGTGGTCTCGAGGCATTGTTCGTGATCGAGGTGCACGTGCATGGTAGCGACCGTGAGATCGTGGTGTTCATGCTGCAGGTTCGCCAAACGCTCGGACAACTGTCGTTCATGATGGTTATAGACATAGGACAGACTTGCGACGCAGAAGCCGTTGCTGTCGTGAGCCTGATCCCGCCGCTGCAACAGATCGCGCAGAATGTCGCGCACCGCCTCGCTGCGTGTAGTGTATCCACGCTGCTTGATGAGCTCATCGAATGCCGAGGCCAGCTCCTCGCCGAGCGAAATCGTAAAGCGATCCATAGGTTCCTCCCGGCCGGCGGCTAAGCGCCGCGCTTGAGTCGTTCGACTTCCTCGCGCAGCGATCTGACCTCGGCTTCCAGCGCGGCCAGGCGATCGGCATGCGGGTCGGCAGCGTGCGCCGATAATGATGGTGAGTCGGATACCGTCTGGGCCGGGGAGAGTTCGGGCGCGCTGGCCGCGGCGATTGCCCCGCTGAACAGATGCGCGTAGCGCGCCTCGCGCCGGCCTGGCTCGCGCGCCAGGCGCACCACCAGCGCACCTGACTCGCGCTGAGCCAGCGCCTCCAGCGCCGCTTCGACCGCGGCGGCATCGGCGAACTCCGCCATGCGCGCGGCGCGACTGCGCAGCTCGCCCGGCGTCTGTGCTCCGCGCAGCAGCAGCTCGCAGATGATGGCGCGCTCCTGCGGCGTGAACTGAAATACGCTGAATTCGGTATTGCAGAAGCGCTGCTGATATTTCGGCACCCGGCTGCCGAATCCGGACTTTTCCAGCAGCAGGTGTTTGCGCGACAGGCCGTCGATCAGGCCCTGGACTTCAGCCTCGGGCAACTGCAGCACCGGATCGCGATTGCTCTTCTGATTGCAGGCATTGGTCAGTGCATTGAGCGATATCGGATACTGCTCCGGTGTCGTGATCTGCTTCTCGATCAGGCAGCCCAGGACGCGCGCCTCTAAGGCCGACAGCTCGATATTCATCGCAACATTATAAACGCCACCTGGCGCAGCGCGCATGCGCACCGGCCTTCTACAGCGCTGCCATGCGGGATGCGGACAGGGTATGATTGTCACGATCCCGTTCCAGCCGCTGCAACCGTAACCTCATGGTGTACTGATATTGGAAATGCTCAGCGAACATCGATGCTTTGACGGCATCCAGGGGTTCTACCGCCATAGCTCGCAGGTGATAGGCCTGCCGATGCGATTTACCGTGTTTAGGCCGCCGCAGGCTACGCTGCGCCCGGTTCCGGTCCTGTTCTATCTGGCGGGCTTGACCTGTACCGAAGAGACCTTCGTCATCAAAGCCGGTGCGCAGCGCAAAGCCGCCGAACTGGGCCTGATGCTGGTGAGCTGCGATACCAGTCCGCGCGGTACCGGTATCCCGGGCGAGGCGGACGACTGGGAGTTCGGCGCCGGAGCGGGATTTTATGTCAATGCGACGCAGCAGCCCTGGTCGCGCAACTTTCGAATGTACGACTACGTGCTGGACGAATTGCGCGCGACGGTGCTGAACAACTTTGCCGCCTGCCCGGATCGGGTCGGGATTTTCGGTCACTCGATGGGCGGGCACGGCGCGCTGGTGCTCGCGCTGCGCAACCCCCAGATCTACCGGTCGGTCTCGGCATTCGCTCCGATCTGCTCACCCACCCGCTGTGCCTGGGGGCAAAAGGCGCTGCCGCGTTACCTGGGCGAGGACCGTTCGGCCTGGGCGCAATACGATGCGGTGGAACTGCTGACAGCCGGTGCCAGGCAGGTGTATCCGGAAATCCTGGTCGATCAGGGCCTGGCGGATAAGTTCCTGCACCAGTCGCAATTGCTGCCGGAACTGCTGGAGTCGGCCTGCGCGCAGGCCGGCCAGCCGCTGCGGCTGCGCCGCCACGAGGGCTATGACCACGGCTATTACTTCATCGCCACTTTTGTCGCCGATCACCTGCTGTTTCATGCAAAAGCGCTTGATGCCGGGGCGTGAGCCCGGCACGGTCGGACCCAATTCGGTAAGGTAGAATGAGTCGCATTGACAGCGGCTCGGACGCCTACGGCTACCGGGCGCAGCACGCAAGGAGAGACAGTTTGGCCATTTCCACGCCAGCAGCGCCCGGAGCCAAGTCGCCCGCCCGGGAGCGGGCGCGCGCCACGGAACCGCTGCAGGCCGTGTCCGCGCAGCGCCTGGACGGTGAAGCGGCCCGCGAGGTGAGCGAAACCCTGGCCGCCGAAGTGCCGGTGGCGATGCAGTACAACGCCCGTCCGCACGCCGTCATGATGGCGACGCCGTCGAACCTGGAGGATTTCGCCTTCGGCTTCGCGCTCACCGAACGCATTATTGCCTCGGTGTCGGAACTGACGCTGGCCGACATCATCTGGACCGAGCATGGTGTGGCGTTGGAGATGCTGATCCCGCAGCAACGCTTCCTGCTGCTGCAAAACCGGGAACGCAATCTGACTGGCCGCACCGGCTGTGGCCTGTGCGGGACGGCGACGCTGGAGGCCGCCATCAGGCCGGTGCGCAAGGTCGACCCGAATGGCCCGCGCGCCGACGTCGAGGCACTGCGCGAAGGCATGCGCCGGCTCTCCAGCCTGCAGCCGCTCAACGACGCCAGCGGCGCGGTGCACGCCGCGGCGCTGCTGACGGCCGATGGCGGCTTCACGGTGCGCGAGGACGTCGGCCGCCACAATGCGATCGACAAGGCGGTCGGCGCCGTGATGCGCGCCGGGCAGGTGCCGCATAGCCTGCTGGTGACCTCGCGCGCCTCGTACGAGGTGGTGCACAAGGCAGCGGAAGTCGGCTGCCGGCTGGTGGCAGCGATCTCCGCGCCGACCGCACTGGCATTGCGGCTGGCGCAGGAGGCCGGTGTGACGCTGGTGGGCTGGACGCGACCGCCGCGGCTGACGGTGTATTGCGGGGAGTTGTCATGAGCGCGCGCAAGCGCGTGACGATCCCGATCCGGGTCGAGCCCGGCGCCGACCTGCCAGCCGCGGAGCGCGCCGCGGTGCTCGACGCCGTGAACCAGAACCGCCAGCTCGAAGGGCCACTGCTGCCGATCCTGCACGCGATCCAGGATCGTCTGGGCTGGATTCCGCCACGTCTGCTGCCACTGATCGCCTACGAGCTGAATCTGTCACGCGCGGAAGTGCACGGCGTGGTGAGCTTCTATCACTACTTCCGCCAGCACCAGCCGGGCCAGCACGTAATTTACCTTTGCCGCGCCGAGGCCTGCCAGGCGGTGGGCGCGGTGGCGCTGGAAGCTCACGCCAAACGCGCGCTGGGGGTCGAATTTCATGGCACCAGCGGCGATGGCCGCTATACGCTCGAGCCGGTCTATTGCCTGGGCAACTGTGCCAGCGGGCCGTCGCTGATGATCGATCGGGAACTGCACGGACGCATGACGCCGCAGCGCTTCGATGAACTTATCAGCGCCACCTCGGCCGCTACGACCTCGGCCGCTGGCACCTCGGCCGCCAGCAGCGGCACATGAGCGTCACGGTTTATATTCCGCGTGAGGCCACGGCGCTGTCGCTGGGGGCGGAAGCGGTGGCGCGCGCGCTGACTGAGGAGGCGGCGCGCCGCAAGGAATCGGTGCATATCGTGCGTACCGGTTCGCGCGGCCTGTTCTGGCTCGAGCCGCTGGTTGAGGTGCAGACCGGCGATGGCCGCATCGCCTACGGTCCGGTGCAGGCCGCCGACATCCCCAGCCTGTTCGCCGCCGGCTTTCTGAGCGGCGGCAAGCATGCACTGAATCTCGGCCCGGTGGAGTCGATACCGTATCTCAAGAAACAGGAACGCCTGACCTGTGGCCGGCTCGGTGTCATCGATCCGGTGAGCCTCGATGACTATCGCGCGCACGGCGGCTACGAGGGGCTGAAGAACGCGCTGCCGATGGAGCCGGCCGCGATCGTCAAGGCGGTCACTGATTCGGGCCTGCGCGGCCGCGGCGGCGCGGCGTTCCCCACCGGTATCAAGTGGAAGACGGTGCACGATGCAATCGGCGAGCAGAAATACATCGTCTGCAACGCCGATGAAGGCGATTCCGGCACCTTTTCCGACCGTCTGCTGATGGAAGGTGATCCGTTCTGCCTGATCGAGGGCATGACGATTGCGGGACTTGCGGTCGGCGCCACGCGCGGCTACATCTACCTGCGCTGCGAGTATCCGCACGCCCACGACACGATGACCGAGGCGATCGCCGGCGCCTACGCTGCCGGCTATCTTGGCGTCGATGTGCTGGGTTCGGGCCGCGCTTTTGACCTGCAGCTGCGGCTGGGCGCCGGCGCCTACATCTGCGGCGAGGAGACCTCGATGCTGGAGTCGCTGGAAGGCCGCCGTGGCCAGATCCGCTTCAAACCACCGCTGCCGGCGCTCAAGGGTCTGTTCGGCTGCCCGACCGTGGTTAACAACGTCATCAGCTTCGCCAGCGTGCCGATCATCCTGCAGCGCGGCGCCCAGTTTTATCGCGACTACGGCATGGGCCGTTCGCGCGGCAGCCTGCCGATTCAGTTGGCGGGCAATATCGCACGCGGCGGGCTGGTGGAGCGGGCGTTCGGCGTGAGCCTGCGCGAGCTGCTGTACGACTACGGCGGCGGTACGCGTTCCGGACGCCCGATTCGCGCGGTTCAGGTAGGAGGACCGCTCGGGGCTTATTGGCCGGAATCGAAATTCGATACGCCGTTGGACTACGAAGCGTTTGCCGCCGGCGGAGGTATGCTCGGACATGGCGGCATCGTGGTGTTCGACGATACGGTGGACATGGCGGCGCAGGCCCGCTACGCGATGGAGTTCTGTGCCATCGAATCCTGCGGCAAGTGCACACCGTGCCGCATTGGATCAACGCGCGGCGTCGAGGTGATCGACCGGCTGGTGACGGGTGATCGTGCTGCGATGCAGCAAACGTTGCTACGGGATTTATGTGACACAATGCTCAATGGGTCGCTGTGTGCTCTCGGCGGTCTGACGCCGTATCCGGTACTCTCGGCCCTGGACTATTTTCCGGAAGATTTTTCAAAACCGGCCGCGCTCGAGGCGGCTACGCGTTAGGAGTTGAGTTAAAGCCCATGCAATCGATAGCGGAACAGGATCTGGGTACGCCGCAGCGGCAATCGGCCCAGCAGGTCACCCTGACGGTCGATGGCCGCGAGGTCACGGTGCCTGCGGGTACCTCAGTGCTGCGCGCCGCTGCCGAGGCCGGCTTGTCGATCCCCAAGCTGTGCGCCACCGACACCCTCGAGGCCTTCGGCTCCTGCCGCATGTGCCTGGTGCAGGTCGAGGGCATGAAGGGCTTTCCGGCCTCCTGCACCACACCGGTGGCGCCGGGAATGAAGGTCACGACGCAGAACGAGAAGATCGCCAACATCCGCCGCGGCGTGATGGAACTCTATATCTCCGATCACCCGCTCGACTGCCTGACCTGCCCGGCCAATGGCCATTGCGAGCTGCAGGACATGGCCGGCGCGGTCGGCCTGCGCGAAGTCAGGTATGGCTACAACGGTGCCAATCACCTGGATGCGCCCAAAGACGAGTCCAATCCGTATTTCACCTTCGACGCCAGCAAGTGCATCGTCTGCTCGCGCTGCGTGCGCGCCTGCGATGAGCAGCAGGGCACGCTGGCGCTGACCATCCAGGGCCGCGGTTTCGATTCCACGGTCTCCGCCAGCCAGGCCGAGTCGTTCCTCGAGTCCGAATGCGTCTCCTGCGGGGCCTGCGTGACCGCCTGCCCGACGGCAACGCTGTCGGAAAAATCTTTGATCAAGGCCGGACAGGCCGAGCACAGCGTGATCACCACCTGCGCCTACTGCGGCGTGGGCTGCTCGTTCCGCGCCGAAATGCAGGGCGAGGAAGTGGTGCGCATGGTGCCGAACAAGGACGGCCACGCCAATCACGGTCACAGCTGCGTCAAGGGGCGCTTTGCGATCGGCTACGCGACGCACCCGGATCGCATCACCAAACCGCTGATCCGCGCCACCATCTCCGATCCGTGGAAGGAAGTGAGCTGGGAGGAGGCGATTGCCCATGCCGCCTCCGAGCTGCGACGCATCCAGAAGAAGTACGGTCGCGACAGCATCGGCGGCATCACTTCCAGCCGCTGCACCAACGAGGAGACCTACCTGGTGCAGAAGCTGGTACGCGCCGGCTTCGGTAACAACAACGTCGACACCTGCGCACGCGTGTGCCACTCGCCCACCGGTTATGGCCTGAAGCAGACCATGGGCGAATCGGCCGGCACGCAGGATTTCGATTCGGTGATGGACGCCGATGTCATCATGGTGATCGGCGCCAATCCGACCGACGGTCATCCGGTGTTCGCCTCGCAGATGAAGCGCCGGCTGCGCCAGGGCGCGAAGCTGATCGTGGCCGATCCGCGCCGCATCGATATGGTGCGCACGCCGCACATCGAGGCCGCCTATCACCTGCAGCTCAGGCCCGGCACCAACGTCGCGCTGATCAACAGCCTGGCGCATGTGGTGGTCAGCGAAGGACTGGTCAAAGAGGATTTCGTACGTGAGCGCTGCGACGTCGAGTCGTTCGACAAATGGCGCCAGTTCGTCGCCGAGCCGCGCAATTCCCCGGAAGCGATGGAAGCCATCACCGGCGTTGCCGCCGCCAGCGTGCGCGCAGCTGCGCGCATGTACGCCACCGCCGGCAATGGCGCGATCTACTACGGGCTCGGTGTCACCGAGCACAGCCAGGGATCCACCATGGTCATGGGCATCGCGAATCTCGCCATGGCCACCGGCAACATCGGCCGCCGCGGCGTTGGCGTGAACCCGCTGCGCGGACAGAACAACGTGCAGGGCTCGTGCGACATGGGCTCGTTTCCGCACGAATATCCGGGCTATCGCCACGTGGGCGATGACGCCGTGCGCACCCAGTTCGAGCAGGCCTGGAATGTGAAGCTGCTGGCCGAGCCGGGGCTGCGCATCCCGAACATGTTCGAGGCCGCGCTCGACGGCGAATTCAAGGCGCTGTACATCCAGGGCGAGGATATCGCCCAGTCCGATCCGAATACGCAGCACGTGACCGCGGCGCTGACGGCGATGGAATGCATCATCGTGCAGGACCTGTTCCTGAACGAGTCCGCCAAGTTCGCCCACGTGTTCCTGCCAGGATCGTCGTTCCTGGAGAAGGACGGTACCTTCACCAACGCCGAGCGACGCATCTCCCCGGTGCGAACAGTGATGCGCTCCAAATCCGGCTATGCTGACTGGCAGATTACGCAGCTGCTGTCCAATGCGATCGGGCTGCCGATGAACTACCAGCATGCCTCGGAGATCATGGATGAGATCGCACGCCTGACACCGACCTTCACCGGCGTCAGCTTCGAGAAACTCGACCGGCTGGGCAGCATTCAATGGCCCTGCAATGACCAGCATCCGGAAGGCACGCCGACCATGCACGTCGATACCTTCGTGCGCGGAAAGGGCCGCTTCCTGGTGACCGAGTACGTGCCGACGCGCGAGAAGGTCAACGCCAAGTATCCGCTGATCCTGACCACCGGGCGCATACTGTCTCAGTACAACGTCGGCGCGCAGACGCGGCGTACCGAGAATTCGACCTGGCACGACGAGGATCGCATCGAGATCCATCCGCACGATGCCGAGGAACGCGGCATCAAGGCCGAGGACTGGGTCGGCATCCAGAGCCGCGCCGGGGAAACCGTGCTGCGGGCCCGCATCACGCCGCGCGTACAGCCGGGCGTGGTGTATACGACGTTCCATTTCCCGGAGTCGGGCGCCAACGTCATCACCACCGATAATTCGGACTGGGCCACCAACTGTCCGGAATACAAGGTGACCGCGGTACAGGTGGTGCGCGTGAGCCAGCCGTCAGCGTGGCAGCGCCGCTACCAGGAATTCGACCGCGAGCAGCAGTCGCTGCTCGATGCGGCCGCGCATCCGAGGCAACCGGTCAAGGCGGATTCCCCCACCGGATGAGCATCGAGCATCTGGTAGAGATGGCCAACGACATCGGCCATTTTTTCGCCTCTGAACCGCAGCGCGCCGATGCCATCGACGGCATCGCGGGTCACATCCAGAAATTCTGGGATCCGCGCATGCTGCGCCACATCGTGGCGCATCTGAAAAATGGCGGTGACGGGCTGGAGGAACTGCCGCGCGAGGCCATTGCCAGGCTGAAACCCCCCGGGGATTGAATCAGCCGCGCGCGGCGATTTCGTCGATGTGCTGCAGCAGATCGGCCGGATCTTCATACACGCGGAACGCGCCGGCACGCGACAGTTCATCCTCGCCGTAACCGCCGGATAACAATCCCACGCCCAGTGCGCGCGCGCGTTGCGCGGCGATCATGTCCCAGATGCTGTCACCCAGCACCAGCGATTCGCGGATGTCCACGCCGAGACGTTCCGCTGCGGTGAGAAACAAATCCGGATCGGGTTTGGCGTATCTGACCTGGTCGCGTGTCACCACCGGCACTCGGGCGGGATCCACTCCCAGTGCCGCCAGGTGGTGTCCGGCGGTCTCCATTCGACCGCTGGTCGCAATGGCCCACGGCATGCCCTGTGCGGTGAGGTAGTCGAGCAATCTGCGCGCGCCCGGCAGCGGCTGGACACTACCCGACAATTCCTTGTAGGCCTGGGCGTGGCGCACCCGCAGCCGGTCCAGGCGTTCGGGCGTGTTATCGAATCCGGTTTCGCGCAGCAGTATGTTGGCGAACAATCCGCCGCTCATGCCGATCTTGCGGTGAATGCGCCATACCGAGAGCGGTATGCCTTCCGCATCGAGCGAGGACTTCCAGGCCAGCACGTGCTGGTAGACGCTGTCGATCAGGGTGCCATCCAGATCGAACAGAAACGGCGTTTTATTGCGCGCCACGGATGTTCAGCCGCGGATCAACCGGCACACGGAGCCGATCAGGTCGATCGCCAGCAGCACCAGGATGGGCAGTGCCGATACGCTGAAGCCGATGCTGCGCCTGGAAGGCTCGGCGACGTAGGCGCGCAGATAGATGAAGCGCCCGATCAGGTACACCACGCCCAGCAGCGCGACCCAGCGGGCGGCAAGGTATGCGGTCGCGATCCACAGCGCCGGCAGGAATATGATCAGCAGTTCCAGCGTATTCATCTGTACCCGCAGATAGCGCTCGAACACCTCATTGCCGGTGATTGCCGGTGCCTTGACGCCCAGGCGCTCGCGCGCCTTGCCGACCAGGATCCCGAAAAACAGGAATTGCAGCAGCGCAAGGACGGTGATGATTTCTACCAATGCCATGATGCACCCATCGGCAACACCGGGCGGATCGCCCGTGGCTATATGGTGAGCCAGCCGGCCTGGTGACGCCAGCATGGCGGTCATCGTCGGCGCGCCGCTGTCAGTGCGATGGCGGGATTTAATGCTACGCTAGGATTTGCCGTACGGTTCAGAATTCAATAATCGCGGTCAATTTGTGCCGTCGAATGGAGTTGCATCGATGCAGCCGGAACAGGTGCGCACGGCCGCGCAGGCGCGTGCAATCGTCGAGGAACGCGGCTTGCAGCACGTCAAGGTCGCTGTGTTCGACAATGACGGTATCCTGCGCGGCAAATATATCGATCGGCACAAGTTTCTCGCCGCGCTCGACAAGGGCTTTGGGTTCTGCAATGTCGTGCTCGGCTGGGACTCGAACGATAAGCAATACGACAACATCAGCTTTACCGGCTGGCATACCGCTTTTCCGGATGCTCCGGTGCGCCTGCTGCCGGAAACCTGCCGCGCGCTGCCACTGGAAGGCAACATGCTGCTGTTTCTGGGGGAATTCGCCGGTAACGCGGAACAGGTGTGCCCGCGAGCGGTGCTGCGCCGCGTGCTGCAGCGAGCGGCGGGGCTGGGCTATGGCGCCGCGGCCGCCGCGGAATTCGAGTTCTTCATATTCAGCGAGACGCCGGCCAGTGTGCGGGAAAAAGGCTATCGGGCTCTGAGCAATCTGTCTCCGGGCTATTTCGGGTATTCGATGCTGCGCACCGCGGTGCAGGCCGAGCTTTACCAGGCGCTGCTGCAACTCGGCGACGAAATGCGCATGCCGATCGAAGGTCTGCACGCGGAAACCGGTCCGGGTGTGCTCGAAGCCGCGCTGCACTACACCGAGGCGCTGGAGGCTGCGGACCGGGCCGCTCTGTTCAAGACTTTCGTCAAGGTGCTGGCGCAGCGGCGCGGCCTGATGGCCACATTCATGGCCAAATGGTCGCAGCAGCTGCCCGGCCAGAGCGGGCATCTGCACCTGTCGCTCACGCGCAGCGATGGCTCGGCGGTGTTCTATGACGAGCGCAAGCCGCACACCATGTCGGACGAGCTGCGCTGGTTCGTAGGCGGGCAGCAGGCGCTGATGCCGGAACTGCTGGCGATGGTGGCATCCACGGTGAACAGCTACTCGCGCCTGGTGCCGGGTTACTGGGCGCCCACGGCCGCGACCTGGGGCGTCGAAAACCGCACCTGCGCACTGCGGGTGATTCAGGGGGGACCTTCGAGTCAGCGGGTGGAATATCGCATTGCCGCCGCCGACATCAATCCTTACCTCGCGATCGCGGCCGCGATCGGTTCCGGCCTGTGGGGCATAGAGCACAGGATTGAGCCCGATGAGCCGATCACCGGCAATGCCTATGACCGCAAACTGCCGGCCAAACGCCAGCTGCCGCGCACACTCGGCGAGGCGGCCACCCGCCTGGCGCGCTCGCGTGCCGCGCAGCAGCTGTTCGGGGAACCGTTTGTCGCGCATTTTGCGGCCACCCGCGAGTGGGAGGAACGCGAGTTCCGGCGCGCGGTCACAGACTGGGAACTGGCAAGATATTTCGAGATCATTTGATGAAAACCATTAGTCCGGTCGACGGCCGGGTGTACGTGGAACGCATCCCCGCCACGGCCGCCGAAATCGATGCCACGCTGCAGCGGGCACGCACTGCGCAGCGGCACTGGCGCGGCGTGCCTAGCCTTGAGCGGGCCGCGCTGATGCAGCGTTTCTGCGCCGCCTTCGAGGCGCACGCCACGGAAATCGGCAGCGAGCTGAGCTGGCAGATGGGCCGGCCGATACGCTACGCACCCAACGAGGTGCGTGGCACGCTCGAGCGCGCCCGCTACATGATCAGCATCGCCGCCAGTGCCCTGGGCGATATCGACCCGGGCGCGAAGCCGGGCTTTCGGCGCTTCATACGCCGCGAACCACTGGGAGTCGTTTTCAGCGTGGCGGCGTGGAATTATCCGTACCTGATCGCCGTGAACAGCGTGGTTCCGGCACTGCTGGCGGGCAATGCCGTGATCCTCAAGCACTCGGCGCAGACGCCGCTGTGCGCCGAGCGCTTCGCCGAGAGCTTTGCCGCCGCCGGATTGCCGCCGGGAGTGTTTCAGGTGCTGCAC
>DATAJH010000174.1:0-18441 GCA_036262215.1 Steroidobacteraceae bacterium | reverse complement strand
GCGTGGTGCGGGGGGTCGGGGCGTGAGCGGTGTGGTGGACGCCATCCGCGCGTTTTCCGCGAACAGCTCGCCGCTGGATTTCTGGATCGTCTTCCAGAACTGGGGCCTGTTCTGGACCGGGTTGCAGAATACCCTGATCTTGCTGGTGATCTCGCTGATCGTCGGCGGCGCGATCGCGGTCCCGCTCGCCATTGTGCGGGCCACCCGAGTGTCAGTCCTCAATCCCCTGGCCTATGCGTTCATCTACCTGATCCGGGGCACACCGCTCCTGGTCCAGCTCTACATCATCTACTACGGCCTCGCGCAGTTCGGCGCCCTGCGCAAGTCGGCCGCCTGGGTGGTGCTGCAGGATCCGTGGTGGTGCGCGCTGATCGCGTTTTCGATTAGCACCTCCGCTTACACGGCCGAGATCTTCCGCGCCGCCATCGTCGACACTCCGCGCGGCGAGGTCGAGGCGGCTATCGCCGCCGGCATGTCGCGCAGGCTTGCCATGCGACGGATCATATTGCCAAGCGCCTTCCGGCGGGCCCTCCCGGCCTATGGCAACGAGGTGATCTTCAACCTGCAATCCACGGCCCTTGCCAGCACGGTGACGGTGATCGACGTGATGGGGGCCGCGCGCCTGCTCAACAACAAGTACTATCTCGCCTCTGAGGGCTTTCTGACCGCCGCGGTGATCTACATCGCGATCGTCCTGGTCATAACGCGCATGTTCCGCTTTCTCGAGCGGCGACTGTTTCGGCATCTGCCGCAGAGCTGAACCGTCGCGTGGCCCCGGGGAGTATCACGGGTCAGCGCACCGCCTTCGCGCGCGCGTCCTGAGGATCTCAAGTGAAATATGGCCCGCACACGCGCCAGCCGCGAGTGTCATAAACCTGCAACCGTATTGTCGCAAATCTACAACTTCCGACCTTTAAAACGTCGTTGGCCACAAGCTCGCGTTGCCAAAATGTCGCGCGAAGAAGTAGGATCGGAGGGCGTCGCTTGCGGCTGTGCGTTCGCTTGATTTGCCGGAGCCCATTTGCGGCACGAATTCAGCACAATCACCTGTATTAAACAGGGTGGCCGGTCGGTAAATCTGTAGTTCGCTTTGTGTTGCTTTTATACGTCACACAGGTCTCAGGGAGAGAAGCTTGAAAATCAATCATAAGGTTGCCTGCGCCATCACGACGATACTGGGCGGATGCGCCGGGACGTGGGCGGCGGCGGCCGATAGCGGCGCGTCCGAGTCAACCCCGCCGGCGGCCTCGTCCGAATCCTATGAAATTCAGGAAATCGTGGTGACGGCTCAACGGCGCGAGGAATCGATCCAGAACGTGCCGATCACGATTCAGGCGATCACTGGCGAGGAGCTGCAACAGCTCAACGCGAGCAGTCTCGAGGACCTGATCAAGTACACCCCGAACGTGACCACCAGCGCCAATAGCCCCGGTGCCGGCAACATCTTCATGCGCGGCCTGAGCTCAGGCGGCGCCGGCAACCAGTCGACGTCGACCACGTCCCCGTTCCCGAACGTGGCCGTGTATCTGGATGACCAGTCGATGCAGTACCCGGGCCGCAACCTTGACATCTACATGGTCGACATGGAGCGCGTCGAAGTGCTCGAGGGCCCGCAGGGCACGCTGTTCGGTGGCGGCGCGCAGGCCGGCGCCCTGCGCTACATCACCAACAAGCCGAAGCTGGATGTCACCGAAGGCAACGTCGACGCGGGCTACGGCTGGACCGCCGGCGGCGATAACAACTCCAAAGTCAACGCTACGCTCAATGTGCCGCTGATCCCCGATACCTTGGCCGTGCGCGCAGTGATATTCGACGACCATCGCGGTGGCTACATCAATAACGTGCCGGGGACGATCGCCAGTGTGGTGCAGCCCGCGGTATCGGTCAGCAACGGCGCGCTGGTGGAAGATGCCACCAACCCGGTCACCTACACCGGTCTGCGGGTGTCCGCGCTGTGGAAGATCAACGACGACTGGAACGCGCTGGTGCAGCAGAACTTTCAGAACATGGAAGCGGACGGCTACTTCGCCGACTATCCCGTTGGAGTGAATTACGTCACTCCCCTGGCTCCCTACGAGATCCAGGCCTTCGAACCGGCGTACGATAAAGACAGATACGAGAGTACCGCCTGGACGCTCAATGGCAAAGTAGGGGACCTGCTGAAGGTCGTCTACACCGGCAGCTATCTGGACCGTCATATCCAGCAACAGGCCGACTATTCCAACTACCTGCAAAGTCCCAGCGGCCAATACTACGCCTGCACCGGGAAGGGCTCAGAAGGCCTCGGCGGCACAACCAAGCCGGAAACCTGCTACCCGCCCCAAGGCTGGTGGAACGATAAGGTTGAAAATACCCACCAGAGTCACGAACTTCGCGTGAGCAGCAACGAGGACTACCGGCTGCGCGGCCTGGTCGGCGCTTACTGGGAGGAGTTCATCATCAAAGACCAGATGAACTTCGACTATCTGACCATTCCTCAGTGCGATGCTGCGAATCTGGCGATCGCGGCTGCTGGCGGTCCGGACTGCGTCTCCGCCGTCGGACCCCATGCCGGCTACTATGCGACCGATCCAAACCTGCGCACGAACTCCGATACCGCGTTCGGCGAGGACGTGAAGCGGGGTTACCGACAGACGGCATTTTTCACCTCGATCGATTTTGACATCATCCCGAAGGTCCTGACGATCACCGGTGGAACGCGTTACTTCCATTACGATGAGTTCGAGGAGGGCTCTCAGTTCCAGACCCAAACGCATGCCAACGACATCCCGAATGGCGCCTGCCAGGCGGCGGGGCACTGCGGTTTTGGCATCAACCTGGGCAAGACGGAAAGCGGCACTCGCAGCCGCGCCAATCTGACCTGGCACATTACTCCGGACACCATGGTGTACTACACCTTCTCGCAGGGCTTCCGCCCCGGGGCGTTCAACCGTACGTCGACACTGCCCAATGGCACGATCGTTCTTGCCGGCGAGGCCCCCTTCACGAAAGGAGGTGTCGATCAGTACCAGAAGCCGGCCGGTTACAGCTCTGACAACCTCATCAACAACGAGGTCGGTGCCAAGACTGAATTCCTGGATCATCGACTCCAGGTCAACCTATCCGCGTACGATATGAAATGGAGCAACGTGCAGCTGTCGTTGTTCGATCCGGCAACTCTGGGCAACACGACCTTCGTCGTCAACGGGCCAACCTATACAGTCAAGGGGGTCGAGCTGCAGCTCGTCGCCCGCGTCACGCAAGGGCTCACCGTCCAGGGATCAAGTTCCTGGAACAGCACCAACCAGACCAACGCGCCCTGCTTGAGTTCTGTCGGGTCGGCGATTGCCGGCAACCCGACGCCGGCCGGGACCTGCATCACGCAGATCAACGGCAAGCCTTACACCAATCCGTACGGCGTACTCGACACCTCGCCGGCGTTCTCGCCGCCGCTGCAGTTCAACCTGCGTGCGCGTTACGACTGGTCGATGGGCGACTACAAGCCGTTCGCGATGTTCGGTGCCAGTCACATCGGCGGCATGCGCAACGAGCCGGCGAGTTTTCCCGAAGGCGCTTCCGCGTTGTGCAGTCCCATTCCGACCACCGCCCTGTGCCAATACAGCATGCCGGGATATACGACCTATGATGCGGCAATCGGAGTCTCCAAGGACCAGTGGAGGGCGCAGGTTACGGCCCAGAACCTGTCAAACTCTGATGCCAGTACCTTTACCTCATCGGGCCAGTACATCGAGTCGCAGGTGCCGCTGCGTCCACGCGTGGTCACGCTGGAGTTTGGGTATAAGTTCTGACCCGTTGGACAAGGCCATCTGCAGCCGGCTGCCGCCGGCTGCAGTAGAATCAAGGGCGGACTTCGTGTCCGCCCTTTTTTTCATGGAGGCCAATGGATTCCACGGTCGCCAAATCGCCCGCAACGGTGCTGGATGCCGAACCAGCCCGGATACGCGCGCTGCTCAAGCAGCAGAAATTCTCCGAGGCACTGGCCGCTGGTCGGGCGCTGCTCGCCGAAGCTGCCGAGGACCGGGATACGCTGCTTTACGTGGCCATTGCCCAGCGATTTCTGGGCCGGATTCCCGATGCGCTGAAGACCCTGGAAACCCTGGAGCGGCACCATCCACGCTTCAGCCGCCTGCATGAGGAGCGCGGACACTGTTTCGTCGTCATGAAACAGGCGCCGCAGGCGATCGAGGCCTTTCTTCGCGCGGTGAACATCAATCATGCGCTGCCAGCCAGCTGGCGCATGCTCGATGGCCTCTACCGCATGACGGGGCAGGCAGACAATGCCGCCATGGCGGCCAGTCATGTGGCGACGCTGCGAAATCTCCCGCGGGAGGTTGTGACCGCAACCGGGCTGTTTGCGGATGGCGATCTGGAGGCAGCCGAGTCGCTGATCCGCGCCTATCTTCTGCAGCACGGCAATCATGTTGAAGCCATGCGACTGCTGGCCCGCATCGGCATCGCGCACAAGGTGTTCGATGATGCGGAGCTGCTGCTGGCGGCCGTACTTGAGCTCGCGCCCGATTATCGTGTCGCGCGCCAGGAATACGCGGGCGTGCTCATCGAAATGCATAAGTATCAGCACGCGCGAGCTGAACTCGACCGGCTGCTCAAGGACGAGCCAGACAACCGCCTGTACAAGACACTCTATGCCACGAGTTCCGTCGGGCTGGGTGAACACGAGCGGGCGATTGGAATCTACCGCGAGCTTCTGGTTGGAACGCCCGCGGATGCCGACCTGCAACTCTCGATCGCCCATGCACAGAAGACTCTGGGTAAGGGTCAGGAGGCCATCGATTCCTACCGCAGGGCGGCAGCCTTGCGCCCGGGCTTCGGCGATGCGTATTGGAGTCTTGCGAACCTCAAGACCTATCGCTTCACCGATGAAGAGTTGAACCGGCTGCGAGCCGCGGAATCGGCGCCGACGGCGGCCGTCGAGGACCGATATCATCTGTGTTTTGCGCTTGGCAAGGCACTGGAGGATCGGGGTGAATTTGCCGAATCGTTCCGCTACTACGAGATCGGCAATGCGCTCAAGCGCTCCGAAAGCAAGTATCGCGCCGAGATCATCGAGACCAATACGCAGCAGCAGATCGAGGTCTGCACCGCCGGGTTTTTCGCCAGCCGCCGCGGCTGGGGGGCGCCGGATCCGGATCCCATCTTCATCGTCGGCCTGACGCGCGCGGGTTCGACTCTGCTGGAACAGATCCTGGCCTCGCATTCGCAGGTCGAGGGCACGCAGGAGCTCGCCAACATTCAGCAGATCGTAACGATTCTTCGGGGCCGTGACCCGGATCTGAGCGATCTTCGCTACCCGCGAATTCTGGCGGATATGAGTGCCGGGGATTTTCTCAAGCTCGGCGAGCGATATCTCGCCGATACCCGTATCTACCGCAGCGGCAAGCCGTTCTTCATCGACAAGATGCCGAACAACTTCCGCCACCTGGGCCTGGTTCACCTGATGCTGCCCAACGCCCGGATCATCGACGCGCGGCGTGAACCGATGGCGTGCTGTTTCAGCAATCTGAAGCAGCTGTTCGCCAATGGCCAGGAGTTCACCTACGGCATCGAGGACATCGCGCGTTACTACCGCACCTATCTTGAGCTGATGCGACACTGGGACCGGGTACTGCCTGGGCGCGTTCTGCGTGTGTATCACGAGGATGTGGTCGATGATCTGGAGGGCAACGTGCGACGCCTGCTCGATTTCTGCGGGCTCGCCTTCGAGCCCCAATGCATCGAGTTCCATAAGACCGTGCGTAGCGTGCGCACGGCCAGCTCAGAGCAGGTGCGCCAGCCGCTGTTCCGCGAGGGACTGGATCAGTGGAAGCATTTCGAGCCGTGGCTGGAGCCACTGAAGAACGCGCTAGGCGACGCTCTGGAGCGTTACCGTGATGAATGAAATGAGCGTTGCGCCGGAAATCCTCAACAGCAATGAGATTGGCGCACTGGTCGCGCTGGTCAATCGCGGGCGTTTCACTGAGGCGGAACACAGGACCGGCGCGCTGCTGAAACGCTGCCCCGACGCCGGGATCCTGTGGAAGATCCTCAGCGTCGCGCTCGTGCGCCAGGGCAAGGATGCGCTCGACGCGCTGCGTCGAGCGAGCGAGCTGATGCCGCATGATGCCGAAGCGCACGCCAATCTCGGTGCGGCTTTGCACGATCAGGGGCAGTGGGCGGAGAGCCTGCTGAGCCTGCAGCGGGCACTGGTACTACAGCCGGACAACGTCGAGGCACTGGTCGATGCAGCCGATGCGATGCGAGCGCTTGGACGAGCGCGCGAGTCGGTGCCATTCTACCAACGGGCGCTTCAGCGCGACCCCCGCCAGCTTGAGGCGCAGAACAATCTGGGAAATGCGTTTCTGGAACTGGGCCAATACGATGATGCCGCTGTCTGCTACCGGTTTGCGCTCGTGATCGGACCGGACAATGCGCGAGTGCATTGCAATCTGGCGCGCGCGCTGCGGCTACTCGGGCGTCTGCATGAGGCGATCACCAGCGCCCGGCGAGCGGTAGCGCTCGACCCGACGTTCAGCGGCGCGCACGATGTCCTGGGGCTTGCGCTGTCCGGGCTGGGACAACTCGAGGCAGCGGCAGCGAGCTATTGGCGGGCGCTGGCGCTGGACGCCAACGACGTGGAGGCGAGGAACAATCTCGCGAACGTGCTACGCGAGCTTGGCGAACCTACCGGTCGCGATCTGCGTCTGCCCCCAAGCCGTCAGGCTTGAGCCTGGCCGCGAAGCGCAGCCTCGGCCGCTGCGATTTGCGCCTGGCGTGTCGCGATCGCAGCGCCGATGGGCGGCCCCTTGAAACGCCGGCGCTCGAAAGCGAACCAGATCAGCGCGGTGAGAATCAGAAAGCCGATGGTGACGTTGAGCGCCAGCTGGTTGGGTGGCTGCACACCGATGACGAAAATCACGATCATCGCCAGCACCGACAGCACCGCAAACAGTGAAAAGCCGATTCGCCCCATGCTCCACGACCCCATGTGCGGCCACTTCGGCCCGCCGTAGGCGATCAGGCCCAGCGCGATCGGCACCGCGTAAGAGAAAAATATGAAAATCACGGTGCAGGACACCACCACCGAGTACACCGGTGTGCCGCCATTCTCCAGCCACTTGGCCGCCCACACGAACAGCAGCGACAGTATCGCCCCGGCCCAGATTGCGGCCACCGGCGTGCGGTGGCGCGGGGAGACTTTGGCGAGCAGCTTCGCGGCTGGCAGGCCGCCGTCGCGAGCAAATGCAAACATCATGCGCGAAGTCGAGGTGACGGTCGCCAGTCCACACAGAACCTGTGCGAGAAAGATCAATGCGTACAGGGTTTCGCGCGTATGCAACGGCACGCGCTGCTCCAGCGCCCAGAAGAACACGTTCCAGCCCTGCCTGGCTGCCTGGTCCAGGTCCGGCAGCATCAGCAGGAACGAAACCAGGAAAAGGTAGCCGAACACGCCGGACCAGACGATGGAGGAGATAATCGCGCGCGGCACGGCCAGCGTCGCATTGCGGGTCTCCTCCGAGGTGTGCGCCGAGGCGTCGTAACCGGTGACGGTGTAGATCGGCAGCAGCAGGCCGAGCATGAATACCCAGCCTGCCGAGGCGCTCGGCCAGACGTCGCCGCCGGCGCTGCCGGAATAATTCGCAAACCGCCACAGGCGCGTCAGATCGAAATGGCGCGTATGCGTCAGGCAGACGATCGCAATCAGCAACGAGGTACCGAAGATGAGGTAACCGGAGAAGTCCGTCAGCAGGGCGGTGGCCGAGATGCCGTAGGCGTTGATCACGGCCTGCAGCACGCTGAGTGCGGCCAGAAAGCACACCAAGGTCGTCATGGTGTCGCCCAGGTGCAGCGCCGGCCCGAACGCGCCCATGAAGAAACTGTAGGCGCCGACGTTGATCGAGCCGAGCACGGTGATCAGCCCGAGCAGGTTGAACCATGCGGTCAGCCAGCCGGTAAAGCGGTTGCCGAGGATCGAGCCCCAGTGATACAGGCCGCCGGCGGTCGGAAATGCCGAGGCGATCTGCGCCATGGTCAGGCCGAACACGCCCGATATCACAACGCCCAGCGGCCAGCCCAGACCGATGGCCGCGCCCCCGGCCCCGGAAGTGGCCTGAGCCAGTGAGTTCACGCCGCCGGCGAGGATGCAGATGATCGAAAACGATATGGCGAAATTGGAGAAGCGACTCAGGCGGCGCGAGAGTTCCTGCGCATAGCCCATGCTGTGCAGCACCCGCAGGTCGTCGTCCAGCGTTGCATCCGCCGTGGGCTTCCCGGTCGATGTCACGGGCTCTCCTTATTTTTGTTGTTGCGATGCCGGCACGTTGCCAGCGTAGCGCGGCGCGCTGCCGATGTCTGCTGCGGCCTGCTACGGGCCGGCCGCGCCGTCGTCGTCAGCCCGGGTGCTGGCGCGTCGCTGCGGCCGGCGCACCACCGGATAGGCGAAGCTGGCCAGATGCGAATGTACCCGCCGCAAATCGCGCACGATGCGCAGCAGCAGGCCGCTTTCCTCGGCCGCGGATCCGACCGTATCGGTGCCGGCGGCGCGACTGGCAGCGGCTGCCTCGCGCAGTATTCGCACGCTGAGCGCCGTGGCGTCGCTTTCCAATTGCAGCAGCCGGCGCTTGCGTTCCAGCAGCAGCAGGGCGTCGGATCGGTTGCCGCGCAGGAACACCGAGAGTGCCAGGCGGTGACTCTCGACCAGCTCCGCGTTCATCGCGCTCACCGCCGCGATTTCCTCGGGCGCCAGCAGCTGCCCGCGCCGCAGCTGCTTGACGGTAAAATCCGTGAGGCTGTTGGCGATGATGTCGCCAACGTGCTCGAAATTGATGACGGCGGCGAGAATCTCCTGCACCTTGGCTCCCTCGCGCCGGTCGTCCAGCGTCTGCTCGCCACCGATGGCCGCCAGGTAGCTGCGGATCGCGGCGCCCAGCTGGCGTGCTGCCCGATCGTTCTCCATTACGCGGTCCGCGAGCGACAGATCGCCGCTGCGCAGCAGCTGCAGCGCGCCGTCGAGCATGGCCGCTGCCAGATCGGACATGCGCAGGGTCTCGCGCGCGGCGTTTGCCAGCGCGACCGAAGCGGAGTCGACCGCGGCGCGCTCCAGGTATAGCGGGCGCCCCGGATCGAGCGGTCGGGGAGGATCGGGCAGCCAGCGCAGCAGCACGGCCGCGACGCGATCGACGTTGCCCAGGAACGCCGCCGCGAGCGCCAGGTTGAACAGCAGATGAAAATTGACCGCCAGGCGCTCGGAACCCGGAAGCAACCGCTGCATCAGCACGGTGAGCGGCGTCAGCCACGGCAGCAGCACCAGCACGCCGGTGAGCCGCACCAGCAGATTGCCGAGCGGTACGCGGCGCGCTGCCACAGTCGAAGCGTGCAGCATCGGCGGCAGGGCTCCGCCGACGTTGGCCCCGAGCACCAGCGCCAGTGTCTCGGGTGCGTTGATCACGTGGTTGGCCGCCAGTGAACCCACCAGCAGCACCATCACCACACTGGAATGACAGCCCCAGGTGATGATCGCGGCCAACAGCACTGCAAGCAGCGGGTCGGCCGCGAGGGATTCAAGGACCGAGCGCAGCAGCGGCGTGTTTTCCACCGGACCCAGCGTCGCCTGCAGGCCGGCCAGCGCCATCAGCATCAGCCCCAGGCCAATGGCGGCGCGCCCCAGATTGCGCACGCGGCCGCCGCTCGACCAGCGAAATGCCAGCACCCCGCACAGCACCAGCGGCGGTGCCACGACCGCGACGTTGAAGGACAACATCTGCGCCACCAGCGCGGTGCCGACGTTGGCACCGAGCATCACGGCCAGTGCCGGCGCCAGCGCCATGACCCCAGCGGCGGTGAACGACGTGGCCATCAGGCCGACAGCGGTGCTGCTCTGAAGCAGCGTCGTGATGCCGACACCGGTGAAGAACGCACGCCAGCGGCCGGACAGATTGCGCTCCAGCGCGCGGCGCAGTGCGGCGCCAAATCCACGCTGCACACCGCTGCTGACCATATGGGTGCCCCACAGCAGCAGACCCACGTAGCCCGACAGGCTGATCAGCACCAGCGTGCCGGACACTTAGCGCTTCCCCGATTTGGCTGTGCCGCGGGAAAATCGGGCATGATAGTCACGACGCCGCATCCGCACTCCGGCGCCATGGGTGAATCTATGAGCCGGACTGAAGCCGAAGACCGCCATCGTACGATCGTCGAGATCGTCCAGCAGCGCGGCTATGTCAGCAACGAGGAGCTCGCCAGAACCTTCGGCGTGACCGCGCAGACGGTGCGGCGCGATCTCACCAAGCTGGGGGATGAAGGCGCCATCTGCCGCCATCATGGAGGTGCCAGCCTTGCCTCCAGCACGCAGAACATCGACTACAGCGAACGGCAGGAACTCAGCACCCCGGAAAAGCGCGCGATCGCGGAACTGACCGCACGCCACATACCGAATCACTCCTCGCTGTTCATCAACATCGGCACCACCACCGAGGCGCTGGCACGTGCGCTGCTGGGGCACGAGGATCTGCGCATCATCACCAACAACCTGAATGTCGCGCAGATCATGACGCGCAACCGCTCGTTCACGGTGATGGTCACCGGTGGCACCGTACGCAACCGCGACGGCGGCATCATCGGGCAGGCGGCCTGCGACATGATCGACGAGTTCCGCGTCGACTACGGCATCATCGGCATCAGCGGCATCGACGAACAGGGCACTCTCCTTGATTTCGACTACGACGAGGTGCGGGCGGCGCGCGCGATCATCAGGAACTCGCGCACCACCTATCTGCTTGCCGATCACACCAAGTTCACCCGCCACCCCATGGTACGGATGGGTTCGCTCAGCGACGTGTCGGCCCTGTTCACCGATGGTCCGCCACCACCGCCCATCCGCGAGCAATTGATTGCCGGCGGCGTGGTGGTGCACGTGGCGGAACCGGACGGCTCCTGATTTTCGCTTGCCAACATTTGAAGTGCAATATAGTCTAAAAACGAAACTTCAACCGCATGGTTCAAACGCCCGCTCGCAGTGAGGGCTCCTTTGGAATCTGGCAGGGCGTTCGATCTTCTGATCGTCGGTGGCGGCATCAACGGCGCCGGGATCGCCCGGGACGCGGCCGGCCGTGGCCTGCGGGTGCTGCTGACCGAACAGGCCGGGTTGGCCCATTACACCTCCTCCGCCAGCACCAAGCTGATCCATGGCGGCCTGCGATACCTGGAGCATCTGCAGCTGCGCCTGGTGCGCGAGGCCCTGCGGGAGCGCGAGCGGCTGCTGTCGATCGCCCCGCACCTAGTGACCCGCGCGCAGTTCGTGCTGCCGTACCAGCGCCAGCTGCGGCCGGCGTGGCTGCTGCGACTGGGTCTGCTGGCCTATGACGCTTTGGCACCGGCCAGCAGCCTGGCACCCTCGCGCGGTGTTCGCTTTGCAACATCCGGCCTCGGGGAGCCGCTGCAGGACAGCCTGCGTAAGGGATTTACCTACGCCGATTGCACCGTCGATGACAGCCGGCTGGTCATTCTCAACGCCAGAGACGCCTACGAGCGCGGCGCCGATATCCGCGTCGGCCACCGCTTGCTTCGGGCCGAGCGCGCCGGCGAGCACTGGCGCGCCGAAATCCTCGAGGCGGCGAGCGGGCACAGCTACGCGGTGATGGCACGGGTGCTGGTCAACGCCGCCGGTCCCTGGATCGGCGAGGTACGCAACGAGCGCCTTGGCGGGCGCAGCCAGCGCGTGGTGCGGCTGATCAAGGGTAGCCATATCGTTGTGCCCCGCATGTACGACGGCGAGCAGGCCTACGTCCTGCAGAACTCCGATCGCCGTATCGTGTTCGTGATTCCCTATCAGGAACAGTTCACGCTGATCGGCACCACCGACGTGGAGTGGCCAGAGGCGCCCTGCGCGGTGAGCATTTCGGTCGCGGAGACCGAATACCTGTGTCGCACCGTCAACGGCTACTTCAAGCGCTCCGTCGGGCCGGGCGATGTGATCTGGAGCTACGCGGGAATTCGAACGCTGTGTGGTGATGCCGGCTCCAAGGCCTCGGAACTGACGCGCGATTACTCGCTGGAACTCGAGGCGGCGGCCGGAGAGGCGCCGGCGTTGACCGTGGTCGGTGGCAAGATTACGACCTATCGGCCGCTGGCCGAGCAGGCGATGAGCAAGCTTGCGCCCTTTCTGCCGGGGTTGCCCGGACCCTGGACGGCCGAGATGCCGCTGCCGGGCGGGGACTTTCCGGACGGCGGCCTGCCGGCGTACCTCGCGCAGGCGCAGCGCCGCTGGCCGTTTCTGCCGCAACCACAGCTGCGGCGCCTGGTGCACGCCTACGGAACGCGACTGGCGCGACTGCTCGACGGTGTCGCGACGCGCGAGGCGATGGGTGAAGACTTTGGCGGCAGCCTGACCCGGATCGAGGTCGATTACCTGATGCGCGAGGAGTGGGCCTGCGGCACCGAGGATCTGTACTGGCGCCACACCAAAACGGGCCTGCACGCGTCCGCCGCAGATCAGCAGCGGCTGGCCGGGTACCTGCGCGGCGCGCTACCGGCGATCGCCGGCCTGTCATGAACCAGCCGCGCATCCTGGTCATCGACGGCAATCGCGCCGCCACACGCGAGGCGCAGGTCGCCGCCGGCGGGCTACCAACCGGTGAGGGCTATGCGCAGGTGCTGCGGCACCTGGCGCCGCTGAGCTGCGATATCGTACGACCCGCGGATGGCGAGGTGCGCTTGACCGGCGGCGCGGGCCTGGCCGACTACGATGGTGCCGTCATGACCGGTTCCGCGCTCAACATCTATGACGGCGGCGCGCACATCGAGCGCCAGGTCGATCTGGCGCGCGCGGTGTTTGCCAGCGCCGTGCCGTTTTTCGGCAGCTGCTGGGGCCTGCAGGTCGCTGTTACCGCCGCCGGCGGCCGCGTACGGCGCAATCCCCTGGGGCGGGAGTTTGGTTTTGCGCGGCGTATCGAGCTCAGCGCTTCAGGGATACAGCACCCGATGTTTTCCGGTAAACCGCGCGTTTTCGAGGCGGTCACGGTGCACAGCGATGATGTCGAACAGCTGCCCGCCGCTGCGCTGGTGCTGGCGAGCAATGAGATGGGCGTACAGGCGCTGGAGCTGCGTTCGGGCACCGGGTCGATCTGGGCGGTGCAATACCATCCCGAGTACAGCTTTGCAGAGATCGCGGCGACCACGCAGCGTTATGCCGATGCACTGCTGGGCGAGGAGCTGTTCGGCAACCGCGCCGAGCTGGATCAGTTCGTCGCCGAACTGCGGCTGCTGATGCAGGATCCACAGGACCGCAGGCTGGCGTGGAAGCACGGGCTGGGGCCCGCGATGCAGGATGAGCGACTGAAGCTGGCGGAGCTACGTAACTGGCTGGAGCTGAAAGTCATGCCACGCTACCAGCGGCGGCACTGAATACTGGAGAAAATGATGGTCGTATCACCCACGGGCTGTCGTCTGGCGTGTGCTGGCTCGTGGCTGGTAACGCTTTGCTTGAGCGCGCTGCCAGCCACTGCGGCGCGGCAGCCGGCTCATCCGGCGCCCAGGATCGGCCACGTGTTCATCGTCATGCTCGAAAACGAGGGCTATCACGTCACCTTTGGTCCCGGGTCGCCGGCAAAGTACCTGAATCATCTGCAACGACAGGGGGCACTGGTCAGCAACTACTTCGGCACCAGCCACTTCAGTCTTGGCAACTACATTGCCCTGATCAGTGGCCAGGCGCCCAATCCGGCGACTGAATATGATTGCGAACAATTCACGGATTTCGTGTCGTCCGGCTTCACGGCCGATGGCCAGGCGATCGGCAGCGGATGCGTCTATCCGCCAGGCGTGCCGACCATCGCCAATCAGCTGGAGGCCAGGGCGTTAAGCTGGAAGGCATACATGGAGGACATGGGGAATCGTCCGGAGCGCGAGAGCGCCAGCTGCGGGCACCCGGCCATCGGCGCGCCCGACGACACCCAGGCAGCACAGGTGGGTGATCAATATGCCACCCGCCACGATCCGTTCGTTTATTTTCACGCCATCATCGACACGCCGTCCTGTGCGCAGCACGTGGTCAACCTGCGCTCGCTCGGGCCCGACCTGAAATCACGCGCTACCACGCCCAACTACGTGTTCATCACGCCAAATCTGTGCCACGACGGTCATGACGGCGGCGGCGGAAATAAGTGTGTCGACGGTGAGCCGGGTGGTCTTGCATCGGCGGACCGGTTTCTGAAGACCCTGGTACCCCAGATCGTCTCCTCTCCGGCCTTCAGGCGCGATGGCCTGCTGATCATCACCTTCGATGAATCGGACATTGAGGACGATTACGATGCCGCAAGCCGAGCGATCAATGTGACCGGCGGCGATGCCGCCGCATGCTGTGATGAGCCGGCGGGCCCCAACATTCCCACCTATCAGGCCGCCGCCGGCGTCGCACGCACGGCGATCAACGGCCCGGGGCTGATCGGTCCGGGCGGCGGACGGATCGGAGCCGTGATGCTCTCGCCATTCATCAAGCCGGGGACGATATCGCAGGTGCCGTACAATCATTACGCCCTGCTCAGGAGCGTCGAAGACATGTTCGGGCTCGCCCACCTCGGGTTTGCAGGCCAGGCCGGGCTGAAAGCTTTCGGATCGGATATCTTCACGCAACCGAATGGCCGCGGCCAATGACGCCTGGCAGCTGCCGACCGGTCTTATTTAGGTACCGTGCCGTCGACACCCTCGACGTACCAGTTGATCGACATCAGGTCGTCGATCGACACTGATGAACCCGCGGCCACCTTCGGCGCGCCGCTGTTGTCCTTGATCGGACCCGCGAACGGCAGCAGCGTGCCGGCAATGATGGCCTGCTTCTTCGATTCGAACTGTCGTGCCACATCGGCGGGGACTGCCGGATTGAGCGGCGTGAGTACCACCACACCTTCCTTGATTCCCAGGCGCTCCTGACGGTCGCCGGTCCAGGAGCCATCGAGGACTTTGTTGATCTCCTGGATGTAATACACGCCCCAGTTCTCGGTGTTGGCGGTCAGCTGCGCGTGCTGCCCGTATTTCGCCATGTCCGAATCCCAGCCGAAGGCGTAGATGCCTTTCTCTTCGGCGACCTGCACTGCGGCCGGCGAATCGGTGTTCTGGCACAGGACGTCGGCGCCCTGGGCGATCAGTGCCTCGGCTCCCTGGCGCTCCTTGCCCGGGTCGTACCAGGTGTCCACCCACACCACCTTGGTGTGGATCTTCGGATTGACGCTGCGGGCGCCGAGCGTGAAGGCGTCGATGTTGCGGATCACCTCCGGGATCGGAAACGAGCCGATGTAGCCGAGCGTATTGGTCTTGCTCATGCGCCCAGCCAGTACCCCGAGCAGATAGGCGCCCTCGTAGAAGCGCGCCTGGTAGCTGACCACGTTGGCCGAGCTCTTAAAGCCGGTGGCGTGCTCGAAACGCAGCTTGGGAAACAACTTGGCCACCTTGAGCGTGGGTTCCATGTAGCCGAACGAGGTGGTGAAGATGACGGCGTAATCCCTGGCCGCCAGCTGGCGGATCACGCGCTCGGCGTCGGCGGTTTCCGGCACGCTCTCCACGTAGGTGGTCTGGATCCGGTCACCGAATTGTTTTTCCAGCGCCAGCCGTCCGAGATTGTGCTGATAGGACCAGCCGCCGTCGGAAATCGGGCCGACATAGACGAACGCGACCTTCAGCGGCGCGGATGCGGCCGCGCACAGTGCCGTCAGACCGACCAGACCAGTCGCCGCCAGCGCGGACCAGAAACGCCTCTGCATGAATGTGTCCCTCCGGGATCAAGATTGCGCGCTGAGCCGTGACGGGCATGCAATCTGCATTCCATAATGACGCATCACCCGCATCGAGGTCACGGATCATGAATGTCAGCATCCAGGAGCGCAGCCGGCGTGGCAGTCGGCCGCGTAGCGTCACATTGGCCATGATGCTGGCCGTGGCCGCGGCCGCCGCACCCGGGCCGATCTGCGCCGCGGCGCCTGCCGAGCCGCTCGCGGTCAAAGTGCTGGTGATCAATATGTTCCAGGCCGAGGCGGCGCCATGGCCGGCGGCACTGCACACCGATCGTGAGATTGGTGTGCCCGGGTTGTCCAGCGACTATCCGCAGGTCCGCTGCAATGCCGTCGCGGTGTGCCAGATGACTACCGGCATGGGCCATGCGAACGCCGCGGCATCGATGATGGCGGTGCTCTACAGCGGCCTGTTCGATCTGCGCCGGACCTATTTCCTGATCGCCGGTATCGCTGGTATCGATCCGGCGCGCGGCACCATTGGCTCGGCTGCATGGGCGCGTTACGCCGTGGACGTCGGCATCGCGCATGAGGTCGACGCGCGTGAGCTGCCGCGCGGCTGGCAGGATGGATTCTTCGGCATTTTAACCGACGCACCAGGCAAAAAGCCGCGGCTGGACTATCGCACCGAGGTATTTCGACTCGATGAAGCATTGCTGCAAAGGGCGCTCAGCCTGTCGCATCAGGTGACACTCGAGGACAGCGACGACGTGCGCGCCTACCGGGCGCACTACCAGCGATCCCCCGCCAACCAGCCGCCCCAGGTGACGCAGTGCGATACGGTAACCAGCGACACCTGGTGGACCGGGCAGCGCCTGGGCGAGCATGCGCGCAGCTGGACCGCGCTGCTCACCGACGGGGAGGGCATCTACTGTACGACCCAGCAGGAGGACAACGCCACGCTGAACGCGCTGACGCGCGGCGCGCAGTCCGGGCTGGTCGATCTCAAGCGCGTGGCGCTGCTGCGCAGCGGGTCGGATTTCGATCGCGGCTACGCGCACCAGAGTGCGATCGATGCGCTGCGGGCGCAATTTGCATTGGCCGGCGCGGGACGAATCTCGACCGATAACCTGGTGCGGGCCGGGTTGCCGCTGGTGAACGATATCGCACAGCATTGGGATCTGTGGCGCGACGGAGTGCCGGCGACCAGCGCGCCTTGAGCCACGCGCCTTGAGTCGACGCTTGCACCAACTTCGCCTCGCCGCGGCACCGTTGCGGCGAAACGGTGCGCACCGGCGGCCCGATCCGATCGGCGGCATGGCTGTGTCGGCCGCTGGCGCAAGCGGGTTATAGTCGCTGTCAGAATGCCGATGAACAGGCACACCCCCGCCGCGCCACCGCGCCTCGCTCTGCACGGCATCAGCAAGCGCTATGCAGGCGTCATCGCCAACGATCACATCGATCTGCAGGTTGCTGCGGGCGAGATCCACGCACTGCTGGGGGAGAACGGCGCTGGTAAGAGCACGCTGATGAAGATCGTCTATGGCGTGACGCATCCCGATGAGGGCAGCATCGAATGGGAGGGGACACCGGTCGCGATCCGCAACCCCGCGCAGGCGCGCCGCCTCGGCATCGGCATGGTGTTTCAGCATTTCTCGATCTTCGAGACGCTGACCGTGGCCGAGAACATCGCCCTGGCGCTCAATGAGCGCCTGCCCGCCGCAACGCTCGCAGCGCGCATCGACGAGGTATCGCAGCGCTACGGTTTACCGATCGATCCCCAGCGCCTGACCCACGACATGTCGGTCGGCGAGCGGCAGCGGGTCGAGATCGTGCGCTGTCTGCTGCAGTCCCCGCGGCTGTTGATCATGGACGAACCGACCTCGGTGCTGACGCCGCAGGCGGTGCTCACGCTGTTCGAGACTCTGCGCCGCCTGGCCGGGGAGGGCGTCAGCATCCTGTACATCAGCCATAAGCTCGATGAAATTCGCGAGCTGTGCGACGTCGCCACCATACTGCGCAATGGCCGCGTCAGCGGCAGCGCGATTCCGCGCGAGCACAGCAACGCCAGCCTGGCGCGCATGATGGTCGGCGCCGAACTGAAGGAATGCCGGCTCGAACCGCGCCAGCCGGGTCCGATCCGACTCGAGCTGACCAACCTGTCACTCGCCACCGAGGATCCTTTCGGTACCACCCTGCGGCAAATCAATCTGCGGGTGCGTGGCGGCCAGATCGTCGGCATCGCCGGGGTCTCCGGCAACGGCCAGAAGGAGCTGCTGGCGGCCATTTCGGGTGAGCGGCTGTGCGAGCAGCGCGGAGCGGTGCGGCTGTGCGGTCAGGACGCGGCCCGGCTCAATCCGGCGCAGCGCCGCACGCGCGGCCTGCGCTTCGTACCCGAGGAGCGACTCGGGCGCGGCGCCGTGCCCGCGATGTCGTTGGCCGATAATTGCGTTCTCACCGGCGCCACGGCCGGGCTGGTGCGCCACGGTCTGGTCCGC
This sequence comes from Steroidobacteraceae bacterium, assembly GCA_036262215.1. Classification (GTDB taxonomy): domain Bacteria; phylum Pseudomonadota; class Gammaproteobacteria; order Steroidobacterales; family Steroidobacteraceae; genus FEN-1191. The sequence continues at coordinate 230 of DATAJH010000174.1, read as the reverse complement.
GGCCGCGCGGCACGCGCCTTCGCCCGCGCGACCATCGCTGACTATGGCGTCAAGTCCGACGGCGAGCTGGCAGCGGCCGACAGCCTGTCGGGCGGCAACCTGCAGAAATTCATCGTCGGCCGGGAGATACGGCTGGTGCCGCAGGTGATGCTGGTGGCACAGCCGACCTGGGGGGTGGACGTGGGCGCCTCGCTGCTGATCCGCCAGGCCCTGATCGACCTGCGTAGTGC